>QHSB01000161.1 GCA_003220335.1 Candidatus Rokuibacteriota bacterium | reverse complement strand
CCGCGCAAATACGTCGAGAAGGTCGGTGACGAGGGCTTCAAGAAGGCGCCCATCGGCGCGGGCCCGTACCGGTTCGTCAGCGTGACGCCGGGGATCGAGATGACGCTCGAGGCGTTCGAGGGCTACTGGCGCAAGGTGCCGGCCGTGAAGCGCGTGGTGCTCAGGAGCGTCCCGGACGAGACGACCCGCGCCGCGGCCCTGCAGGCCGGGGAGGTCGACGTCGCCTATTTCCTGAACGGCCCGATCGCGGAGCACGTGCGCCGCACACCGGGGCTCAGGCTGACGGCCGCGCGGACCAACACCGTCTTCTTCCTCGACTTCGTCGATCAGTGGGATCCGAAGTCGCCCTGGCACGATCGCCGCGTGCGCCTCGCCGCCAGCCTGGCCATCGACCGGAAGGCCATCAACGAAGCCGAGTCGCTCGGGTTCTCGGGCCTCACCGGCAACATCGTGCCCCGTCACATGGAGTTCGCGCTGCCCATCGACGCGCATCCGTACGACCCCCGCCGCGCGAAACAGCTCCTCGCCGAGGCCGGCTACGCGAACGGGTTCGACGGCGGAGACCTCACGCCGAACCCACCCTACTTCGGACTGGCGGAGGCGACCGCCAACTACCTCGGCGCGGTCGGGATCCGGACCCGGGTGCGGACGCTCGAGCGTGCCGCGTTCCTCACGACGTGGGGAGAGAAGAAGCTGCGTGGGATCGTGCTGGGAGCTCAGGGCGCCGGCGGCAACGCGGCCACGCGGATCGAGGGGCTCGCGACGAGGAACGGCACGTACGCCTACGGCGTGCTGCCGGAGGTGGAAGATCTCTTCCAGCGTCAGGCCGGCGAGCTCGACCGGAAGAAGCGCGAGGAGATGCTGCACCAGATCCAGCGCATCCTGCACGACCGCGTGGTGTTCGCGCCGATCTGGGAGAACGGCTTCATCCGCGGCGTCGGTCCGCGGGTCGAGGAGCCGGCGCTCACCCTGATCCCCGCGTTTCCCTACGCCGCGCCCTACGAGGAGCTGCGCCTCAAGAAATAGGGCTCAGGCGTAGACGTCTTCGTCGACCTGGCTGAGGGCGGGGTACGGCGCGGCCAGGGCGTACTGCACGCCGTGCTCGACCTCCGTCTTCACGTCGCTCTGGATGCGCTCGAGGGTGCCGTCGTCGACGAGGCCCTTGAGCCGGCCGGCCAGCGTCAGGAGCGGATCGTGCATGGTCATCCACTCCTTCTCTTCCTCGCGCGTGCGGTAATCGCGGTTGACGTCGCCGACGTGATGGCCGTAGTAGCGGTACGTCTTGCACTCGAGGAAGGCCGGGCCTTCGCCGCGCCGCGCGCGGTCGACGAGCCGCTTCATCGTCGCGTTCACGGCCTGCACGTCCTGGCCGTCGACGGTCTCGGCGTGGATGCCGAAGGCCTTCGCACGCGCCAGGATCTCGCCGGCGATGGTCTCGCCGCACGGCGTGTACTCGCCGTAGAGGTTGTTCTCGCAGACATAGATGACGGGCAATTTCCACAGCGCGGCCATGTTCATCGTCTCGTACAACAGGCCCTGCCCCAGCGCGCCGTCGCCGAAGAAGCACGCGGCGACCTGACCGCTGCCGCGCATCTTGGCCGAGAGCGCGGCGCCGGTGGCGATGCCGGCGGAACCGCCGACGATGGCGTTGGCGCCGAGGTTGCCCGTCTCCGGATCCGCGATGTGCATCGAGCCGCCCTTGCCGCGGCAGTACCCCGCCTCCTTGCCGAGCAGCTCGGCGAACATCCGGTTGACCGAGGCGCCCTTGGCCAGGCAGTGGCCGTGGCCGCGGTGGGTGCTGGTGATGAAGTCGTCGCGGCGCAGGGCCTCGCAGACCCCGACCGCCACGCCCTCCTCGCCTATATAGAGGTGGGCCAGCCCCGGCATCTTCGCGCCCTTGTACAGCTCGTTCACCTGCTCCTCGAAGGCGCGAATCTTCGCCATCTGGCGGTACATGTGCAGGTGCTGCTCGAGCTCCAGCCGCGGCTCGGTCGCCTGGGTCGTCATGGCCTGGGATTCTACCCCCGTTCGCGCGCGGTACTATAGGCTTGCGCCGAAGGAGGCCCCGCGATGCTGACGGCCGAAGAGAACGCCCAGTTGACGCGCGTCGGGCCCGGAACGCTCATGGGCGAGCTGATGCGCCAGTACTGGATCCCCGTCGTCCAGTCCTCCGAGCTCGCGGCCGGCGGCCGGCCCAAGCGCGTGCGGATCCTCGGTGAGGATCTGATCGCCTATCGCAACCCGGGCGGGCGCACCGCGGTGTGCAGCGAGTTCTGCGCCCACCGGCGCGCGTCGCTCTATTTCGCCCGCAACGAGGAGCGCGGCCTGCGCTGCGTCTATCACGGCTGGCAGTACGGCGTGGACGGCGGCTGCATCGACATGCCGAACGAGCGGCCGGAGTCCTCCTTCCAGGACAAGGTCACCCTGCCGACCTACCCCTGTGCCGAGCGCGGCGGCGTGGTCTGGACCTACATGGGGCCGGCCAGCCCGCCGCCCGGACTTCCCGATCTCGAGTGGGCCCTGGTGCCCGAGGCTCAGCGCTTCGTGTCGAAGTTCTGGCAGGGCTGCAACTATCTGCAGGCGCTCGAGGGCGGCGTCGATCCCGCGCACATCTCGTTCCTGCACGGCGTGCTGAACGCGCGTGACGAAGAGGCCCGGCGCATCCTGGACAGCGCCGCCGCCGGGTTCGGGTTCGCATCGCAGCTCGAGCGCGCGCCGCACATCGAGGTGGCCGACACGCCGACGGGCCTGCTCCTCGGCGCGCGGCGCGAAGCGCCGGCGGGGCAGTACTACTGGCGCATCACGCAGTACCTGCTGCCGTTCCACACGATGCCGCCGCCGGAAGTCGGAGACGATCCGCTCATGCACGCGCACGTGTGGATCCCGATGGACGACGACCAGCTGGTGAACTGGTGCATCTCGTGGCATCCCACCCGCGCCATCACGCGCGAGGAGATCGCCGAGTTCCACGCCGGGTCCAGCATCCACGTCACGGCGTACGCGCCGGCGAGCAGCGACGCCTATGGCGACATCCGTCCCGCCGCCCACCGCGCCAACGACTACCTCGCCGACTGGGAGGCGCAGCGCACGCGCAAGTTCTTCGGCGTGCCGGGCGTCGGCGCGCAGGACAAGGCGATCACCGAGAGCCAGGGCGTGTTCGATCGCTCGCTCGAGCGTCTGGGCCGCGCCGACCTCGGCATCATCCGTGTGCGCAAGCGTCTGCTCGACGCGGCCACGGCACTGCGCACACAGCGCGTGGCCCCGCCCGGACTCGATCCCGCGGGCTACCGTGTGCGTCCGGCGTCCGTGCTGCTCGCGAAGGAGATGCCGTGGGTGGAGGGCGCGAAAGATCGGCTGGTCGTGCGCTAAAAACTCGCTGGGCGTACACAGACTCATACAGTGGTGAGCGGTTGCGCTCGTGCTAACGTCGAGGCGAGGGTCATCACATGGGCACGTTCTTCACCGGAGCGCAGCTCGCAGCGCCCACTCGCCCCGATCGACGCGAGGCGGTCAAGCTGTTCGTCGACAGCGGCTCGATGTATACGTGGGTGTCGGGGAGCTCGCTCCGGGACCTCGGCTTGCAGCCCACAGAGCGTCGACGCGTCCTCACGATTGAAGGACGCACGACCGAGCGTGGACTCACCGAAATCCTGATCACGCTCGAGGGCCGGACCCTCGGCACCCTTTGCCTGTTCGGTGAGCCAGGCGACCTCGAAGTCCTGGGCGCCTACACGCTGGAAGGGTTCGGGCTCGGGATCGACCCTGTGCAGCGGCGTCTGATCCCCGCCATCCTTTACGGCGCGTAGCTCGATCAGGTGGCCTCGACGATAGAGCCCGCTCCACGCGCCCGCCGCTGGACCCGCGTCGAGTACGAACGTTTGATCGACCTGGGCGTGTTCCAACCCGGCGAGCGGCTCGAGCTGCTCGACGGCGCACTCGTCGTTCGTGAGCCGCAGGGCAGCCGGCACGCCGCGGCCATCCGCAAGGTGCTGGACGCCTTCCGCGCTGCTTTTGGCGCCGCCTGGCAGATCGACTCGCAGCTGCCCCTCGCCCTCGACGATGCCTCGCAGCCCGAGCCCGACGTCTCCCTGGTGCCGCGCGATCCGCACGCCTACCGCGACGCGCACCCGTCGCGTGCCGTGCTGGTGGTCGAGATCGCGGAGACCTCGTATCGCACCGACCGCGAGTACAAGTTCAGCCTTTACGCGCGCGGCGCGATCGCCGAGTGCTGGCTCATCGACGTCGTCAACAACTGCGTCGAGATCCACCGCGAGCCCGAAGTGTCGCCGGCGGCGCTCTATGGCTGGCGCTACCGCAGCGTCGAGACGTTGCGACCGCCCGCGGCGGTGCGGCCGCTCGTCGCGCCGGGCGTCTCGATTCGCGTCGCCGACCTGCTGCCGTAATCCGCCGCCGAGCGCAGCTCGTGATGGACGAATCTGTTACATTCTCGGCCACGGGAGACCCCACCATGCCCAAGGCCCTCGACGGAATTCGCGTGCTCGACCTGACCCAGTACGAAGCCGGCCCTTCCTGCACCCAGATGCTGGCGTGGCTGGGCGCCGACGTCATCAAGATCGAAGCGCCCGGAGGCGAGCCCGGCCGCACCGCGCTCTCCGACAAGCGTGGCGAGGACGCGTGGTTCTTCCTGCTGCTGAACTCAAACAAGAAGGGCGTGACGCTGAATCTAAAGGCGCCGCGCGGGCGCGCGATGTTCGAGGCCCTCGTCAAGACGGCGGACGTCGTCGTCGAGAACATGGGCCCCGGCGCGATGGAGCGCCTCGGCCTCGGCTACGAGTCGCTGAAGAAGCTCAACCCGCGCCTCATCGCCGCCTCCGTGAAGGGCTTCGGCAGCACCGGGCCCTACGCCGAGTACAAGTCCTTCGAGTGGATCGCGCAGGCGATGGCGGGCGCGATGAGCATGACGGGCTCGCCCGACGGCCCGCCGACGAAGGCCATCGGCGGTCTCGCCGACACCGGCGCCGGCCTGCACACGGCCATCGGCATTCTCGCCGCGATCGTCCAGCGCCAGGCGACGGGCGTGGGGCAGCAGGTCGAGGTCGCCCAGCAGGAAGCGGTGGTGAACCTGCTCCGCATCCACCTGCGGGAGAGCTACACCACCGGCAAGCCGGCGCCGCGCCAGGGCAACCGCTCGGCGGCGGCCGCGCCGTCCAACATCTATCGCTGCCGCCCCGGCGGCTCGAACGATTACGTGTTCGTCCACTGCGCGACCGCCGAGATGTGGAAGTCGCTCGTCACCATCCTCGGCCGGCCCGAGCTGGCCGACGACCCGCGCTACGCCGACCGCCGCGACCGCGTGCAGTTCATCGACGAGATCGACACGATGATCGAGACGTGGACCGAGACGCACACGAAGCACGAGGCGCTCGAGATCCTGGCCGGCGCGGGCATTCCGTGCGGCGCCGTGCTCGACTCCAACGAGGTGCTGGCCGACCCGCACATGAAGGCGCGCGGCATGATCACCGAGCTGGAGCACCCGCGGCGCGGCAAGTACCCGATGCCCGCGAACCCGGTGCGGATGTCGGCGTCGCCCACCGAGGTCGTGCGGGCGCCGCTGCTCGGCGAGCACAACACCGAGATCTACGGCCGGCTGCTCGGCTACGGCGACAAAGAGCTGGAGCAGCTTCGCAAGGAAGGCGTGATTTAGAGGAGCGTCACGGCTTGGCCGGGGCGCTGAACAGGCCGACGTAGACGCCACAGGCGTCTTTTGGCTCGACCAGCATCGCCTGCTCGCCCGTGTTGCGGATGCCGCGCGCGGGCGGTGGCATTCCGTGATCCGCCATCCACTTCGCCGCCGCGTCCATGCTCCGCGTCTTGTAGAGGACCTGGAACGGCCCAGGCCCGCGTCGCGCGAGCGCCTCGGCGGCGGGACCGGGCTCGGCCGGCTGCGCCACCGTGAGGCCCGTCTCGCCCAGATCGAACACCGCCATGTCGGCCTTGATCAAGTTGCCGCGCTGCACGCGCGGCACCGGCATGCCGAGCACGCGTGCGTAGCTCTCGGCGGCCTTGGCGACGTCGGTGACGCCGATGTAGACGCGCTCCGTACCGAGCACTCCGTTGGGATGCTCGCCGGTGTGCCCGCGGCGGCGCACGGCCAGCGGCGACAGATGCTGGATGAAGAAGATCGGCAGCGGGGTGCCCGGGCCGAGCCGCGCTGACCGCCAGCGCAGCTCCTGCCCGGCCGGCGTGCGCCGCCCGCCCTCCTCCGGATCGCTCACGTCGACGCCGCGCGTGCGCATCGCCGCCACGTCCGCCGCGAGGTCGTCGCTCTGCAGCGCGACGTAGCGCAGCCCGCCGCCTTTGGCGAGGAACTCCAGGAGGGCGGCGCCGGCCTGCGGCTGCTGGCCCTCGCGCACGGCGAGCAGCTCGAGGTAATCATCCTTGAAGAACGCGATCGCGTTGTGCGTGCCGCCGCTGGTGTGATCGCCGCCCGGCTGGATGCCGAACCCGATGCGCGTGTAGGCCTCGATCCCCTGCTTCAGATTCGGCACGCAGATCATGACGTGGTCGATGCGAGTCAGCACGATGCGTCCTCCCTCTCAGTCGGCGATGTCGCACTCGGCCAGGCGCGCGGCGAGAAACGCGCGCTCGCGCGTGTTGTCCACCAGCCGCAGCGCCGCACGGTACTCGGCGGCCGCCTCCGCGCGCCGGCCGAGCCGGCGCAGGAAGTCGGCGCGCGCCGATGGCAGCAGATGATAGGCGCGCAGCGCCTCGGCGTCGATCCGATCGAGCGCGGCCAGCCCGGCCGCCGGTCCCTCGGCCATGCCGATGGCGGCCGCGCGATTCAGCTCCACGACCGGCGAGGGCGCGACCGCAGCGAGCGTCGCGTAGAGCCCCACGATGCGCGGCCAGTCCGTCGCGTCCCACGCGGCCGCGCGCGCGTGACACGCGGCGATCGCCGCCTGCAGCTGGTAGGGCCCCGCGCGCTCGATCGGCCCCGCCGCGTCCAGGCACGACAGGGCCCGCGCGATGCGCGCCCGGTCCCAGCGGGCGCGGTCCTGGTCGGCGAGCAGCACGAGGTTGCCGTCGGCGTCGGCGCGCGCGCCCACCCGCGAGGCCTGCAGCTCCATCAGCGCGAGCAGGCCCAGCACCTCCGGCTCGCCGGGTATCAGCTCCGCGAGCATGCCGCCCAGGCGAATGGCCTCCGTGCAGAGGTCGTCGCGCACGAGCGCGTCACCGGTATGCGCGGCGTAGCCCTCGTTGAAGATCAGGTAGACGACGGAAAGCACGGCGGGCAGCCGCGCGGCCAGCTCGTCGCCCGCGGGCACCTCGTACGTCAGCCCGCGCTCGCGGATCGTGCGCTTGGCGCGCACGAGGCGCTGCGCGATCGTGGGCTCGGCCACGAGGAATGCGCGCGCGATCTCGACCGTGCTCAGCCCGCCTACCAGCCGCAGCGTGAGGGCCACGCGGCTCTCGGCGGGCAGCGCCGGATGGCAGCACGTGAAGACCAGTCGCAGCCGGTCGTCGGGAATCGTCTGCGGATCGACCACCTCGGGCTCCCCCGGCGCGCCGAGCGCGACCTCGTAGGCGACCGCGCCGGCGCGGGCATCGGCGCGGCGCGCGCTGCGCAGGCGATCGAGCGCGCGCCGCCGGGCCGTGGTCAGGAGCCACGCACCGGGGCGCTCGGGCGCACCCGTCGCGGGCCAGCGCGCGAGCGCCTGCGCGAAAGCCTCCTGCACGACCTCTTCGGCCGTGTCGATGTCA
>QHSB01000160.1 GCA_003220335.1 Candidatus Rokuibacteriota bacterium | reverse complement strand
GCTGGTCGGCCACCTCGCGGCGTGGAACTACTTCCAGTCCATCGAGAACGCGAACAACAAGAAGTTCGTGAACGCGTTCAAGGAGTACGCGCAGAAGAAGGGCCTGCCCGGCGGCGCCAAGCGCGTGACGGACGACCCGATGGAGGCGGGCTACTTCGGCGTCTACATCTGGAAGCAGGCCGTCGAGAAGGCCAAGACGTTCGACGTCGATCCGGTCCGCAAGGCCGTCTACGGCCAGACGTTCGCGGCGCCGAGCGGCACCATCAAGATGCACGAGCACAACCACCACACCTACCGCCCCGTGCTCATCGGCGAGATCCTCAAGGACGGCCAGTTCAAGATCATCTCGCGCACCAAGGGGCTGGTCGAGCCGGAGCCGTGGTCGAAGTACACGAGCCCGGACAAGGGCTGCGACTGGGTCAAGCACCAGGGTACCTACCAGAAGAAGGCCTGATGAAGCGTCTGCTGCTGCTGTTGCTCGTGGCGTGGCTCGCCGGACCCCCGGCGAGCCACGCGCAGTCTCCGGAAGCGCTCAAGGCCCTCACCGACCTCGCGGTGGACGATGGCGACAAGCGCGAGGCGGCGGTGAACGCGCTCGGCACCAGCCGGGATCCGAAATGGCTCGCGTTCCTCGGCGCGCTCCGCGATGGCAACGTCTACGCGCGGACCCAGGGCAAGACGGTGGAGGTGGTGATCGGCGGCGCCAAGTCCACCCGGGGCGACGCGGAGCTGATCGAGATCGCGTCGGCCTACGACCGCAAGCCGCTCGGCATCGTCCCCGTGTCGAGCCTCACCGAGATCGCCGCCGACCGGCGGCTGCGCATCGCCATCAAGCCGTTCCTCGACGCCGATGAGACGCGCGCGCAGCTCGCCAGCCCCGACGCGGAGACGCGCCGGGGCGCCGCCGTGAAGCTCGGCCACCAGGCCGACGCGGGCGCGGGAGCGGTCGTCGAGGCCGCCATCGCCAGGGAGCCGGTCGAGCGCGTGCGCCACGCGCTGCGGGAAGCGCTCGCCCTCATCCGCCTCGCGCACGGCGAGGCGGCGGTCCGCATCCTCGCCGCGCAGTCGCTGGGCACCCTGCACTCGTTCGACGCCATGCCCGCGCTCCAGACGCTGGCCGCGGACGCGGGCGCCTCGCCCGCGGAGCGCGACGCGGCGAGGCAGGCCATCCGGCAGATCGAGCGCTGGAGCCTGCTCGTGCGCACCGTGGAGACGGTGTTCCAGGGCGCGTCACTCGCCTCCATCCTGCTCCTGATGGCGCTCGGGCTGGCCATCGTGTTCGGCCTGATGGGCGTCATCAACATGGCGCACGGCGAGCTGATGGCCCTCGGCGCGTACAGCACGTTCGTCGTGCAGAACGTGTTTCGGGCGCGATGGCCCGAGTGGTTCGACGCGTACTTCGTGGTGGCGCTGCCCGTGTCGTTCGTCGTGGCCGCGCTCGTCGGCGTCGTCCTCGAGCGCGGCGTGATCCGCCGCCTCTACGGCCGCCCGCTGGAGACGCTGCTGCTCACGTGGGGCGCCTCGCTCATCATCCAGCAGGGGCTGCGCCTGTGGTTCGGCGCCGCCAACGTGGATGTCTCGTCGCCGAGCTGGCTCTCCGGAGGCTTCGCCCTCATGACCGGGCTCACGCTGCCCTTCAACCGGCTCTTCATCATCGCGCTGGCGGCGGTGAGCGTGGCCGGCATGTACTGGCTGCTCTTCCGCACCGACCGCGGGCTCGCCATCCGCGCGGTGACCCAGAACCGCGGGATGTCGTCGTGCCTCGGCGTGCGCGCGGGCGTCGTGGACGCGGTGACCTTCGGGCTCGGCGCCGGCCTCGCCGGCCTCGCGGGCGCCGCCCTCACCCAGGTCGGCAACGTGGGGCCGTCGCTCGGCCAGAACTACATCGTGGACTCCTTCATGGTGGTGGTGACGGGCGGCGTCG
>QHSB01000159.1 GCA_003220335.1 Candidatus Rokuibacteriota bacterium | reverse complement strand
CAAGGTGGCCATCCTGGTCGCGGTCATGATCTTCCTGCAGCGCCGACCGGCCGGACTCTTCGCCACGCGGGGACGCAGTGCCGAGGCGTGAGGCGGCCGCCATCGCCGTCGCCACGTTGCTGCTCGTGGTGGTGCTGCCGGCCTGCAACGCGCTGCCCGCGAGCTCGCCGCTGCATCTCTCGGACTTCCGGCTGAACCTCTTCGGCAAGTTCCTCGCGTACGCCATCCTCGCGCTGGGCCTCGATCTGCTGTGGGGCTACGCCGGCGTGCTCAGCCTCGGCCACGGCGTGTTCTTCGGCCTCGGCGCCTATGCGATGGGCATGCACCTGATGCTGGAGATCGGCTCCAAGAGCGTGTACCAGAGCGCGCTGCCGGACTTCATGGTCTGGAACCAGGTGAAGGAGCTGCCGCTGTTCTGGAAGCCGTTCTACTCCGGCGCGTTCACGCTGGCGGCGGTGGTGCTGGTCCCG
>QHSB01000158.1 GCA_003220335.1 Candidatus Rokuibacteriota bacterium | reverse complement strand
TCCGCAGCCGCATCCGCGGCGTGTATTTCTCGATCATCACGCAGGCGCTCGCGCTCTCGGCGTGGCTGGTGTTCAACCGCAACGAGATGCGGCTGGGCGGCACCAACGGCCTCGCGGACTTCAAGACGATCTTCGGCTTTCCACTGAACCAGCCGTCCACGCAGCGCGGCCTCTACGTGGTCACGGCGGTGACGCTCGTGGTGGCGTACCTGGCCTGTCGCCGGATCACCGGCAGCCGGGCGGGCAAGGTGCTCGTGGCCATCCGCGACAGCGAGACGCGCGTGCTCTTCTCCGGCTACTCGCCGGCGCGCTACAAGCTCTTCGTGTTCGTCGTCTCCGCGGTGCTGGCGGGGATCGCGGGCGCCCTCTACGCGCCGCAGGTGGGCATCGTCACGCCCGCCAAGATCGGTGTGCTGCCGTCGATCGAGATGGTGGTGTGGGTGGCCGCGGGCGGCCGCGGCACGCTGGTGGGCGCGGTGGGGGGCGCCTTCGGCGTGAACTGGATGCAGTCGTGGCTCACCACGAGCTACCCCGACGTCTGGCTCCTGTTCCTCGGCGGGCTCTTCATGGGCGTCGTGCTCTTCTTCCCGGACGGCGTCGCGGGGGCGATCGCGCGCGCCGCGACGCGCGTGTCGTCGCTGCTGCGACGCAGCCGGGAACTGTCCGGCACGGGCCACCCACGCCCCGAGCCGGCCTCGCGGTCGCCGCTCCCATGACCAGCACCGGCTCCATCATCTATCTCGAGGACGTCACCGTCTCCTACGACGGCTTCAAGGCGCTGTCGCGCCTGAACTTCTACATGGACCGCCGCGAGCTGCGCGTGGTCATCGGCCCGAACGGTGCGGGCAAGACGACACTGCTCGACGTGATCTCCGGGCGCGCGAAGCCCGAGCACGGCCGCGTGATCTTCGGCGACCACACCGATCTCATCCCCCTCGCCGAGAACGACGTCGTCGGGCTCGGCATCGGCCGCAAGTTCCAGACGCCGTCGGTCTTCGTCAACCTCAGCGTGTGGGACAACGTCGAGCTCTCGCTCAAGCGCGCCAGCAAGGGCGTCTTCGCCGCCCTGCTGGAGCGCGACGCCGCGGGCGAGCGCGAGCGGATCGCGGCCACCCTGAGCACGGTGGGGCTCGGGGGCAAGGCGTCGCTGCCGGCCGGCGTGCTGTCGCACGGCGAGAAGCAGTGGCTCGAGATCGGCATGGTGATGGCGCAGGATCCCGAGCTCCTGCTCGTGGACGAGCCGGTGGCGGGCATGACCGACGAGGAGACGGCGCGCACGGGCGAGCTGCTGGAGTCGATCGCCGTCGACCGCTCCGTGCTCGTCATCGAGCACGACATGGAGTTCGTGCGACAGATCGCGCGCAAGGTCACCGTGCTGCACCAGGGCACGGTGCTGTGCGAAGGCCCGGTGGAGCAGGTGCAGTCGGATCCGCGCGTGCTCGAGGTCTACCTCGGGCGCCGCCGCGAGACGGCCGATGCTCACGGTTGAGCGGCTCGACGTCGCCTACGGCGGCTCGCAGGTGCTCTGGGGCGTCGACCTGTCGGTCGCCCAGGGCGAAGTCCTCTGCCTGATGGGCCGCAACGGCGTGGGCAAGACCACGCTGCTCAAGACGGTGATGGGGCTGCTGCCCGCGCGCGGCGGGCGCGTGACCTTCGACGGGGCGGACATCACGCGCTGGTCGACCGACCGGCGCGCGCGCGCCGGCATCGGCTACGTGCCGCAGGGCCGCGAGATCTTCCCGCACCTCACGGTCGAGGAGAATCTTCGGGTGGCCCAGCTGGGCTGCGGCCGCGCCGACAGCATGGACGACGTGCTCGAGCTGTTCCCCGCGCTCCGGCGCTTCCTCGGACGCAAGGGCGGGGTGCTGTCGGGCGGCGAGCAGCAGATGCTGGCCATCGGGCGCGCGCTGCTCACGCGTCCCAAGCTGCTCATGCTCGACGAGCCGACGGAGGGCATCCAGCCTTCGCTCATCCTGGAGATCGAGGAGGCGATCCGCCGGATCAAGAAGGAGATGGGACTGGCCGTGCTGCTCGTCGAGCAATACCTCGACTTCGCCGAGCGCCTGGCCGACGCGTATGTGATCATGGCCAAGGGCGCGGTGGTGGCGGCCGGCGCCACCCGGGATCTGCACGCCGACCAAGTGAAGCAGCACCTCACCGTCTGAGGCTCGGAGGTCCAGCGATGCACCTCACGCCCCGGGAGCAGGAGAAGCTGCTCATCTTCACCGCCGCCGAGCTGGCGCGCCGGCGCCGGGCCCGCGGTCTCAAGCTCAACCATCCCGAGGCGCTGGCCATCATCACCGCCGACATCCTCGAGGGTATCCGCGACGGCCGCACCGTCTCCGAGCTGATGGCGACGGGCTTGTCGATCCTCCGCCGTGATGAGGTGATGGAAGGCGTCCCCGAGATGATCGACGAGGTGCAGGTCGAGGGCACCTTCCCCGACGGCACCAAGCTGGTCACGATCCACCACCCGATCCGCTGAGATGATCGGCATGAGCCTCGAGGTGTGGGCGCTGTTCGTCGTCACGGAGAGCATCCTCTGCCTCACGCCGGGCCCGGCCGTCCTGCTCGTCGTCGCGCAGGCCCTGAGCGGCGGCGCCGCGGCGTCGGTCTGGGCGACGCTCGGCATCCTCACCGGAAACGCGCTCTACTTCGCGCTCTCGGCCACGGGGTTGGGCGCCCTGCTCCTGGCGTCGTACGAGCTGTTCGCGCTGGTCCGCTGGCTGGGCGCCGCCTATCTGATCTGGCTCGGCGTGCGAACATTTGTGCGGCGCTCGGCCACGCGCTCGACCGCGCCGACGGTGGCGGCGGGACGGCGGCGGACGTTCGTGAACGGCTTCGTGCTCCAGGCGGCGAATCCGAAGGCGTTGCTGTTCTTCGTGGCGCTGTTGCCGCAATTCATCGAGCCCGGCGGCCATGTGGCCGGCCAGGTGCTCGTGCTGGCGGTGACCAGCGTGGCGATCGAGCTCGTGATCCTGCTGGCCTACGGCGCGGCGGCGGGACGGCTCCACGCGCTCACCGCGAGTCCTCGGTTCACGCGTCTCGCCGACGGTCTGGCCGGGACGATGCTCGTGACCGCCGGTGTCGGCCTCGCCGCCGTTCGCCGGAGCTGATCGGAACGATGCCGAGCCCAAGGAGGCCGCAGTGATTCCAGGGGAGTACCTGCTCGAGAGCGGCGACATCGAGGCAAACGTCGGACGGCGGACGCTCGCGCTGAGCGTCGAAAACACGGGCGACCGTCCGATCCAGGTCGGCTCACACTTCCACTTCTTCGAGGTGAACCGCGCCCTGCGGTTCGATCGCGCCCAGGCGTTCGGCATGCGGCTGAACGTGCCGGCAGGCACCGCCGTGCGGTTCGAGCCCGGCGACGCCAAGCGGGTGACGCTGGTCGAGCTGGCGGGCGCGCGCCAGGTCCACGGCCTGAACGGCCTCACCGCCGGCGGCACCAAGGAGCAGGCTCTGCAACGCCTCGAGCGCTGGCGCGGAGCCACCGGTGCCTAGGGCAGGCCACCCACGCCCTGACCCGGCCTCGCGGACCCCGCTACAAAAGGCCCGACAATGTCCCTGCGACTGACGCGCCGGCAGTACGCCGACCTCTACGGCCCGACCGCGGGCGATCGCGTCCGGCTCGCCGACACGGAGCTGCTCATCCGCATCGAGCGTGACCTCACCGTCCCCGGCGAGGAGGCGAAGTTCGGCGGCGGCAAGGTGATCCGCGACGGCATGGGGCAGTCGGCGCGCGCCACGCGTGGCGACGACGTGCTGGACACGGTCATCACCAATGCGATCGTCGTCGACCACTGGGGCATCGTGAAGGCCGACATCGGCATCCGCGACGGCCGGATCGTCGGCATCGGCAAGGCCGGCAACCCCGACATCATGGCCGGCGTCACCAAGGGCATGGTGGTGGGCGCCGGCACCGAGGTCATCGCGGGCGAGGGAAAGATCGTCACGCCGGGCGGGCTCGACACGCACATCCATTTCATCTGCCCGCAGATCGTCACCGAGGCGATCAGCGCCGGGCTGACGACGCTGCTGGGCGGCGGCACCGGGCCCGCGACGGGCACGGCGGCCACCACGTGCACGCCGGGCGCGTGGAACATGCACCGGATGCTGGAGGCGATCGAGGAATTTCCCGTCAACCTGGGCCTGCTCGGCAAGGGCAACGCCTCGGCACCCGGGCCGCTGCGCGAGCAGATCGAGGCGGGTGCGGTCGGCCTCAAGCTGCACGAAGATTGGGGCACCACGCCGGCGGCGATCGACACCGCGCTCGCGGTGGCCGACGAGCACGACGTGCAGGTGGCCATCCACACCGACACGCTGAACGAAGCGGGCTTCGTCGAGGACACCATCCGCGCCTTCAAGGGCCGGACGATTCACACGTATCACACGGAGGGCGCGGGCGGCGGCCACGCGCCGGACATCCTGCGCGTGTGCGGCGAGCCCAATTGCCTGCCCTCCTCGACCAATCCGACGATGCCGTTCACCATCAACACGATGGACGAGCACCTGGACATGCTGATGGTCTGCCACCATCTGAACCCGTCGATCCCGGAAGACCTCGCGTTCGCGGAGTCGCGGATCCGCGCGGAGACGATCGCCGCCGAGGACGTGCTGCACGACATCGGCGCCATCAGCATGATGTCGTCGGACTCGCAGGCGATGGGCCGCATCGGCGAGGTCATCATCCGCACCTGGCAGACGGCGGACAAGATGAAGCGGCAGCGCGGCGCCCTGCCCGGCGACACGGCGGGCGACGACAACCGCCGCATCAAGCGTTACGTCGCCAAGTACACGATCAATCCGGCCATCGCCCACGGCCTCGCCGAGCACGTGGGCTCGCTGGAGGTCGGCAAGCTCGCCGACCTCGTCGTCTGGAAGCCGGCCTTCTTCGGCGTCAAGCCGGAGCTGGTGGTGAAGGGCGGCCTCATCGCATGGGCGGCCATGGGCGATCCGAACGCGTCGATCCCCACGCCGCAGCCGGTGCTCTATCGCCCGATGTTCGGTGCCCTCGGTCGCGCGCGCGGCTCGACGAGCCTGACCTTCGTGTCGGCGGCCGCGCTGGCCGCCGACGTGCCGCGGCGGCTCGGCCTCACCCGCCGCGCGGTGGCCGTCAAGCGCTGCCGCGGTCTCGGCAAGAAGGACATGATCCACAACGACGCGCTGCCACGGATCGAGGTGGACGCCGAGACGTACGAGGTGCGCGCCGATGGTGAGCGGTTGACGTGCGAGCCCGCGCGCGTGCTACCCATGGCGCAGCGGTACTTCCTGTTCTGAGCCGATCCCTTCAATGTGCTACAGTGTGCTACATGAAGTATCTCCCGGATACGGTGGGGGTCAGGGAGCTCCGGCAGAACCTGAGCGTCTATCTACGACGTGTCCGGGCCGGCGCGACACTGAAGGTCACCGAGCACCGGCGCACGGTGGCGGTGCTCGCCCCGGCCGGCTCGGGCACCGCGATGGAGCGGTTGATCGCCTCCGGGCGCGTCCTTCCCGGGAAGGGCAATCTCGCCGAACTTGGAGTTCCGCGTGGGCGTCGGACGCGACGAGCGAGTCGTGCCTTGGAGACCAATCGCGCGGACCGGCTGTAGCGCGTGATCCTCTACCTCGACGCCTCGGCGATCGTCAAGGTCATCGCCCCGGAGAACGAATCCGCAGCGCTTGTGCGAGTGCTGGAGACGCGGACCGAACAAGCCACAAGTG
>QHSB01000714.1 GCA_003220335.1 Candidatus Rokuibacteriota bacterium | reverse complement strand
TCGGAGCATGCCCTCAAACTCGCGACCTTCCTGGCCGGCCACCCGCGCGTGGAGCGGGTGCACTATCCAGGGCTGCCGTCGCATCCGGGGCACGAGGTCGCGAAGCGCCAGATGGCGATGTTCGGGGGCATGCTTTCGGTCCAGGTCAAGGGCGGCGCGGAGACCGCGATGGGGGTGGCCGCGAAGATGCGCGTCTTCACGCGGGCGACGAGCTTCGGCGGCACGGAGAGTCTCGTCGAGCACCGCGCGTCCATCGAGGGCGCCGGGACCACCACGCCGGCCAACCTGCTGCGCGTGTCGATCGGTCTCGAGCACCCCGACGACCTGATCGAGGACTTCAGCCAGGCTCTCGCGTGAGCCCGAGCGTGAGCCGGCTCGACGGCCGCACGGCGCTCGTCACCGGCGCGGGCCGAGGCATCGGCCTGGCGATCAGCGAGCGGCTGCTCGCCGACGGCGCGCGCGTGGTGATGCTGGACCGCGACGCCCCGGCCGTGGAGGGCGCCGCCAAGCGCCTGGGCGGCAACGCGCGCGCCATCGTCGCCGACGTCACGCGTACGGCCGACGTCGACGGCGCCGTGCAGGCCGCGCACGACT
The DNA here is from genome assembly GCA_003220335.1 of Candidatus Rokuibacteriota bacterium. Classification (GTDB taxonomy): domain Bacteria; phylum Methylomirabilota; class Methylomirabilia; order Rokubacteriales; family CSP1-6; genus AR12. The sequence continues at coordinate 3,760 of QHSB01000714.1, read as the reverse complement.
GGTACGGCCGCCTCGACGTTGTCGTCAACAACGCCGGCATCACGGGCCGCTCGTTCCCGACGTGGGAGCTGACCGATGCGGACTGGCAGCAGGTGATCGCCGTCGATCTGACGAGCGTCTTCCTCGTCTGCCGCGCGGCGGTGAGGCTCATGCGGCCGCGGCAGAGCGGGCGCATCGTCAACATCGCCTCCATCGCCGGCAAGGAGGGCAACCCCACGCTCGTGCCGTACTCCACGGCCAAGGCCGGCGTCATCGGACTCACCAAGGCGCTCGCCAAGGAGGTCGCGACCCAGGGGATTCTCGTCAACGCCGTCGCGCCGGCGGTGATCGGCACCGAGCTGCTCCAGCAGATGGAGCGCTCCACGGTGGACATGCTCGTGGCGAAGATCCCGATGGGACGCGTCGGCAAGCCGGAGGAGGTCGCCGCGCTCGTCGCGTGGCTGTCCTCCGACGAGTGCTCGTTCTCGACGGGCGCGGTGTACGACCTCTCGGGCGGCCGGGCGACGTATTGACCGGGGTCATGTGGCCCGAGGTCAGCCGGACAGAAATCGAGGACGAGCTGCTGCGGGCGCTTCCTGTGTATGGCGAGGTGACCCGGTCCCGTCCGTTGGTCAAGGGACACGGCCATCAATCCTTCGTTCTGGAAACCAGGTCGGACACCAACCTCTTGCTGAAGATCGCGCTGCGAATCGAGCAGCTGGGCAGGATGAAGTCGCTGCGGCAGGTCTTGGAATTGGCGGCAACACATCGGATCCCTGCGCCGAAACTGCTCCACTTCTCCGAGGGGACGGCGTCCTTTGGCGGACGCCCCTGGATCGTTCAGGAGTTTCTGACAGGACTCGATGGCGAGGAAGCGCTGCCAGGGATGTCCGAGTCGCAGCGAGCCACCTTCTTCGGGACTTCGGCACGGCGGTGGCTCGGCTTCACTTGATCGACCTTGGCTATTTTGCAGAAGATTTGGCGTCGTCGAAACGAGAGGAGGGCTGGAGGTCGGTCGTCGAATCGCGGCTCGAGCGTCTGAAGACTGATCATCTGCAGGCCGGGCTGTTGCCCCGCCCAAGCCTCGAGTCCGCAAGCGAGGCGATCCTCTCCGCTGTTCGAAGGGTGTCCTGCGAGATCCGTCCTGCTGTCGTGCATCGCGACCTTTATCTTCCAAACACTCTCGTCGCCGCCGGGCGTTTTCGGTGTCTCCTCGATTTCGAGCATGCCCGTTCCACGGACCCGCTCTCCGACTTCGTGAAGCTGGCGATGTGGGTGTTCGAAAAATTCCCCGGATCCGAGTCCGAGTTTCGCTCGGGATATGGTTCGGATCCGTTGATGACAAAGGACGGCGGCATGCGTTACCGCGTGGCGATGGGTCTCGAGCTCCTGTCGGGGTTGGTGTACTGGAAGACGACGGGCCGGGAAGCACCAGCGTGGCGTCGGTGAAGTCGTGGTGGCGCGTTTCGGCGCATGGCACGGCCACGCAGCGCATCCCGGCGGCGCGCGCCGCGCGCACGCCGCGCTCCGAGTCTTCCACCACCACGCACGCCCCGGGCGTCACGCCGAGTCGCTTGGCCGCTTCGAGGAACACGTCGGGCGCCGGCTTGCCGCGCGCGACCTCGACGCCCGACACGACCACCTCGAAGAGGGGCCGGACGCCGAGCGTCGCGAGCGTCGTCTCGATGACCTCGGGTCCCGACGACGACGCGAGGCCGAGGCGCAGGCCGCGCGCCACGAGCGTGCGCAGCACGTCGGGCACTCCGGGCAGTGGGGTCACGCGCTCGCGCAGGAGCGGCAATACGCGCGCCGTGTAGAGCTCGTCGAGGCGTCGGGGGTCGTGCGGCAGGGTGTGTCGCGCGCAGATCACGGCGAACGACTCGAGCGACGTCAGCCCGACGGTGGGATCGCGACCGTCGGGAGCCCAGTCGATGTCGTACTCCGCCAGCAAGACACGGATGGCGTGCTGGTGCAGCGGCTCGGAATCTGCGAGCACGCCGTCCATGTCGAAGATGACGGCGTCGATCGCGTCGCCAGGTCGGCTCAGACGGGCCAGCTCAGCGTCGCTCATGGGTCAGCGCGTACTGGAGCAGGGTCACCTTGGAAACCGATTCGGTGATCTCCCCATCGAGCGCCATGCGGATCGCCTCCGCCACCGGCACCACGGAGCGCTCGAGGAATTCGTCGTCGTCGGCGGGCAGAGGATCGGGCGTGAGGCCATGCGCCACGTAGCACCACGCCACCTCGTCGAGGTAGGCGGCGGACGGCCAGAAGCGCGTGAGAAACACGAGGCGCTCGGCGCGGTAACCGCCCTCCTCGCGCAGCTCCCGCTGCGCGGCGGCCTCGGGCGCCTCGCCGGCCAGCGCGCCGCCGCCCGGCAGCTCCCACGCCGCCGCGCGCGAGAGGTGACGGAACTGGCGCACGAGCAGCACGCGGTCCGGCTCGACGAAGCCGAGCACGGCGACGCAGGCGCCGACGGCCAGCACGGGGTAGGCGCGCTCGGTGCCGTCGGGCAGTCGCCAGGCATCCTCGCGCAGCGCGAGCGTGCCGCGCGACCACAGGATCGACGACGCGAGCGGGCTCCAGGTGCCGCGCACGTCGCGTATGTTATCGTAAGAGTCTCATGGCGAGAGAGCGTCACCTCGACGGCCTCTTCAAGCGCCTCGTGCAGACGATCGAGGCCTCGCTGTCGGCCACCGATGCCGCGCGCGACGCCGTCCAGGAGATTCTCCGGCGCGGCGCCGACACCGGCATCTTCTTTGCGGGCGCCAAGAGCCGCGGCTTCTCCTCCGAGCTGACCGCGCAGGACAAGGAATTCCTTCGGGCCGTCTCGATCAAGCCGGAGCGGTAACCTGTGCGCGTCGTCTTGCTCCTTGCCGTTTTCGTGCTCGTGCTCACCGTGCTGCTCCCGCTCCTGCGCCGTCCGCTCGCGAAGGGGACGAGGCCTCGCGTCGCGATCAGCGACGAGCTGGTGAAGGATCCCGTCTGCCGCCCAGCCCACCGCCGAGACGATGGCGGCGGCGCTCGAGGTGCGCGGGCGCACGCCGAGCCAGATCCGGCTGCGACGAGGGTTCCTCCGATGGGTGCCGGTGCGCGCGGGCGATCGCGTGCTGGAGGTCGGCTGCGGCACCGGCGTCGTCGTGCGCGACCTCGCCGCGCTCGTGGGGCGCCGCGGCGCGGTGACCGCGGTGGACACGAGCGCCACGCTGCTCGCGCGGGCGCGCTCGCTGTCACGCGGCGCGGCCGGCGGACGCATCGCCTTCCGTCGCGCCGACGGTCACCGGCTGCCGTTCGGCGACCGCCGCTTCGACGTCGTCCTCGCCATCACGGTGATCCTGCACGTCGAGGACCCGCTGCGCGTGGTGAAGGAGATGACGCGCGTCGCGCGTCCGGGCGGTCGCGTCGGGCTGCAGGATCAGGATTTCGGACTCATCGGCGCCGCGCATCCGGACCGCGAGCTGACCGCCCGCATCCTCGACGGCGTCGCCGCGCGCATCTACCCCGAGCCTCACAGCGGCCGCCGGCTCGGCGCGCTCCTGCGCGCGGCGGGACTGGTCGACGTCAAGATGCTCGCCGATGTCTACCAGGACACGACGCTCACCCAGTTCTCGCGCAACTTCCTCGGCCGGCGCGCCGAGAACGCCGTGCGCTTCGGCATCGTGGACGCGCCGACGGCCGAGCGCTGGCTCGACGGCTTCAACGCGCTGCACGCCGAGGGCAACTTCGTGTTGACGATGCAGTACTTCGGCGCCGCCGGCCTCAAGCGGGCCGCGGAACGCCG
>QHSB01000157.1 GCA_003220335.1 Candidatus Rokuibacteriota bacterium | reverse complement strand
CGTCGCACGCGACCAACCGCGGAGCGCACTACGCGACGACCGCGCACGGGCCCGACCTCTTCGCCGCCGCGCAGCAGGCGGTGCGCTACATGATCGACCATCTGGTGGAGACGCGCGGCTTCTCGCGCGAGGAGGCGTACGTGATCTGCTCGGTGGCCGCCGACCTCAAGATCAGCGAGATCGTGGACGCGCCGAACTGGATCGTTTCCGCCTTCATGCCCGACGCGATCTTCCCGTCCTGATGGCGGCCGACGACCTCGCGCCGCTTCGGGATTGGCTCCGCGCCTGGCAAACGTGCGTGCGCGCGGTGGACTTCGCCGGCGGCCGCACGCTCTGCGCGCCGGACATCGTCGCCTTCGGCACCGTCGCGCCGTTCGTCCAGGGCCT
>QHSB01000156.1 GCA_003220335.1 Candidatus Rokuibacteriota bacterium | reverse complement strand
CGGGCCGCTGGCTCGCGACGCACACACATTTTTCGCTTGTGCCCAGCCCGGGGGGCCTTGTGCCCAGCCCCGGGGGCCTGACGCCCGCCGCGGGCGCCACCCCGACCCGCTGAGGCAGGAGGATTCCCCATGCACATCGGCGTCTGTATCTTCGCCACCGAGTACGCCATCCGCATCGACGAGCTCGCGCGCGAGGCCGAGGCGCGCAACTTCGAGTCGTTGTGGGTGCCCGAGCACACTCACATTCCCACCAGCCGGCGCAGCGCGTTCGCAGGCGGTCAGCAGCTGCCGGAGCAATACAAGCACACCCTGGACCCGTTCGTAGCACTGACCGCCGCGGCGGCCGCCACGAAGAAGCTCAGGGTCGGCACCGGCATCTGCTTGATCATCGAGCGCGACACGATCACGACGGCCAAGTCCGTCGCGAGCCTCGACCTGCTCGCTTCAAGCGGCTCGAGGAGCAGGTGCGCGCGATGAAGGAGATCTGGACGAAGGACGTCGCCGAGTTCCACGGCCAGTTCGTCAACTTCGATCCGATCTGGGCGTGGCCCAAGCCCGAGCAGAAACCATACCCGCCCATCCTGCTCGGCGGTGAGAGCGGCTATACATTGCAGCGCGTGGTGGACTTCTGCGACGGCTGGTACCCGCGCGGCCGCGCGCCCGAGAAGGTGCTGGAGGGATTGAAGGATCTCAAAGCCCGCGCGGCGAAGGCGGGACGCGACATGAAGACGCTCACCGTCTCCGCGTTCGCGACGCCGCCGGACAAGAAGGTGCTCGACGACTTCGCGGCCGCCGGCGTCACGCGCTCGATTTTCCTGCTGCCGCCGGAGCCGCGCGACAAGGTCCTGCCGCTGCTCGACCAGTACGCGAAGCTGATTCGGTAAGCCCGCCCGTGACTGAGCCGCCGGCGTGGGCCCTCGCGATGCTCCGCGAGGCCCGCGTCGGCCGGCTGGCGACCGCCGATGCCGGCGGCCGTCCCCTGCTCGTTCCCGTATGCTTCGCCTTCGACGGCGCCGCGCTGTTCTCGGCCGTGGACGACAAGCCCAAGCGCACGCGCGAGCTGCGGCGGCTGCGCAACGTCCGTGAGAACCCGCACGCCTCCTTGCTGGTCGACGTCTGGGACGAGGACTGGACGCGCCTGGCGTGGGTGAGCGTCGAGGGCCGCGCCGCGGTGCTCGGCGCCGGCGCCGACTTCACGCGCGCGCTCGAGCTGCTGCGCGCGAAGTACCCGCAGTACCGCACGATGAACCTCGAGCGCGACGGCGCGGTGCTGCGGCTACAGGCCGACCGCGTGCTCTCCTGGCGTGCGGCCGACCCCGCCGCCTAGTTCTGCACGCTCAGCGTCGGGGTGTCGAGCCTCCGGCAGGCGGCAGCACGGCATCCGCGACGACGCGGACGACGACGTCCCCCATTGTTCTCAGCGCGGCGAGCGCGGATGGGCCGACCTCGAGCGCGAGGTATGGCGTGCTCGCGAACCGCCGGACGAGCGTGAAGTCCGTGCCGCTCAGACGTGAGAGGACCTCGTCCTGGGCGCGCGCGATGGCCTGGCGCTGCTCGCCTTCGGGCCGGACGCCGCCGGGCAATCGGAGCTCGACGAGGACGCGGCTGCGACCGCGCCCCACCTCCTCCTCGACCCGCGGATCGACACTGATCTGTGTGGCCATCGCCGGAGCGCACGCCGCGACGAGCAGCGCGGTCAGAAAGCAGCCGCGCAACGTTTGCGTGGTCAGCGGCGCTGTTCCTGCCAGAGGCCGAGCGCGCGAATCGCCGGCTCGTCGTTGAACGAGAACAGGCACGCGTGCTCGCCGGCGCTGCCGTTGTCGTGCTCGATCCAGTGCCAGGGCGGCGCCACGAACGTGTCGCCCGGCTCCCACGTCAGCTCGGCCTCGCCGACTCGGCTCGTGCCGCGGCCCTCGATCACGTGGAAGACGCGGCCGGCCGTGGAGCGGCCGGCACGCGCCCGCTCGCCCGGGCGCAGCCAGTGCGCGTCGGCGCCCATCGTGGTCAGCGGCGGCGCGCCCGTCGGCGTCACGTACGCGCGCGTGATCAGGCGGTCCTTCGGCGTGCTCGCCGCCAGCTGCTCGAGCGCGCGTCGCATGCTTTGCCACGGCCAGCGGAACTCCGCCTGCGCCGCGTCGTCGGCCGGCGCCGGCGGCCGCGCCGGGCGCAGCGCCGACACCCACGACGCGTCGAACGCACGCACGAGCGGGATGTCGAGGCCGTCGAGCCACACGACGGGCGTCCGGCCCTCGTGGCCGTGATCGTGCCAGCGCATCGGCGGCGTGATGATGAAGTCGCCGCGCTCCATGACGCACTTGATCCCGTCCACCGTGGTGAAGGCGCCCTCGCCCTCGACCACCAGCCGCAGCGCGGCCGGCGTGTGGTGGTGGCTCGGCGCCACCTCGCCCGGCAGGATCACCTGCAGGCCGGCGTAGAGCGTGGAGGTGATCGAGTAGGTGCCCTTCAGGCCGGGGTTCTCGAGCACGAGCACGCGGCGCTCGGCCTGCTCGAGGGGCACCAGCCGCGCCGCCTCGTGCAGCAGCGGGCGCGCCTCGCGCCACGACCAGCGATGCGGCACGGCGGCGGTGCCGCGCTCCTTCGGCAGCAGCACGTGCAGCGCAGTCCAGAGCGGTGGCAGCGAGTGCGACTCGAGCGCCTGCGAGTAGGTCGGCGGCAGCGTCTCGTCACGCGTGACGAAGCCCGACATGGCGGCCCTCCCGTCGGAAGTTGTCCGATGATACACCGTGCTAGACTGCCGGCCGATGCGCTTCGAGGTGGAAGTCTACAAGAACGACGTCGGTGAGTGGGTGGCCGAGGCGGTCGAGTACAGGGTCACCGCCACCGGCCGCACCGAGAGCGAAGCGCTGGCCCGCGTCATGGACGCACTCGCCGCGCACTTCAAGCAGACCTCCAAGCGCTAGTCCGTCTCGTCGAACTTCGCCACACGCAACATGGAGCCGCCAATGCAAGATCGACTTGGGTCAATTGGTGCGCGCGCGCGCGCATTCGCAGTCGCTTTCCTCGTCGTCCTCGGGGTGGCGGCCTTCGGGGGCACCGCCGCCGCCGCTCTCGTTCCGAGCCCGACGGTCACGGGGCCGATCCCTGCGAACGCGCCGCCCGGCGACCCATCGCACGATTATCCCCAGGTGGCGACTCCGCTCGACCTCGCCAGTCTCGGGTACGTCGAGGAAGAATATTTCTTTTCAGGCACGGCGAACGTCTACAACACACCGCCCCTGACCACGGCGACGGTCCTGTCCAGCGGGCATCCGTACAAGTCCCGCGTCATCGTCCGCCGGCCGACCTCGGCCGCGAAGTTCAACGGAACCGTGCTCGTCGAGTGGGTCAACGTGACGAGCGGCTACAACAATGACGTGATGTTCCGGGCGTCGCAGGATCACCTGATACGGGCGGGCTACGCCTACGTCGGCGTCTCCGCGCAGCGAGTCGGCATTCACGGCCCAGCCGGTCTCATCGCGTGGAGCCCCGCTCGGTACGGGACCCTCGATGTCACCGATCACGGGACGGTCGGGAACGACGGGCTGTCGTACGACGTCTTCTCGCAAGCCGCCCAGGCGATCCGGACCCCCGTGGGCGCCAGCATCCTCGGCGGGTTGCCGGTGCAACGCGTCGTCGCGATCGGCGCCTCGCAATCTCAAGGACGCCTCGTCACGTACCACAATTCGATCCATAAGATCGCCGAGGTCTTCGACGGGTACGTCCTGTACCTGGGTCTCGGCGGGAAATTACGCACGGATCTCGGAGTCAAGGTGTTCAAGGTGGACACCGAGACCGATCTCCTGTTTCTCGGCGAGGTCGCCGCGCGCCAGGACGACTCGGATCATCTGCGCACCTGGGAGGTCGCGGGAGCCTCACACGTTGCGTTCTCTGACTTCGCGCTGCGGGTCCTTCTCGTCACACGGGACAGTCTTCCGCCGCCGACGCCGCAGCTGTGCACCCAACAGCCGGCGTTGAGCCATACCCCGGCCTTCCACGTGCTGAACGCGGTCTACGAGCACGTGTCGCGCTGGGTGACGGACGGCACGCCGCCGCCGACCGCGCCGCGGGTCAACGTCCTGTCCGCGGGACCGCCGGTCGTCCTCGAGCGCACGAGCCTGGGTCTCTCGACCGGTGGCATCCAACTCTCGCAGCAGGCCGTACCGACGGCCGTCGACAACGGCGTCAACTCGGGTCCGGGACTGTGCTTCCTCTACGGCTCGCATACGCCGTTCGACGCCGCCACCCTGTCCCGGCTCTATCCGAACCACGGGTCGTACGTCTCGGCGGTCAGCCACGTCACGAACGACAACCTGGCCGCCGGCTACATTCTCCCGGAGGACGCGCAGGCCGACATGCAGGCGGCGGCGCAATCCGACATCGGCAAGAAGAGTCGTTGAGAGGGACCCCGCCCGACAGCGTGGGCTGAGATCGTCGCCGGGCGGCTGAAGGGCGTCCCGCCACCCTCAGCCGCTCGGCAATCTCCCGCCGGGAGGTATTCTGCACGCCGAAGTGACGGCGAAGCGCTCGCTCGGCTCACCGTCGCACGCGCCACCCCGTGGTACGCTCGCGCCGTGGAGCATCCGCATCGCTGCGTCTACTGTCGCGTCGTGTGGTTTTGCTACGAGGACTGTCCACTCGCCGGCCCTTCGGCGTGCGCGGGGTGCCGCGAGATGGTTCGCCGATCACCCGAGACGCCCTGGCGTGTGGTCCCTCTACGAGACCGTCGCGTCTTCGATCGTCTCGCGGAGCACGCGGCCGAGCGCATCCGCGAGCTGTTGCGGCGCCGTCGGCTCTAAGAGCCTGTAGTCAGAAGCGCTCCGCGCTGATCACGGTCAGCGCGCCGGGCACCACGTCCACCTCCACCGGCGTCGTCCCCAGCGGATCGCCGTCCGCCTGCACCGGCACCGGCGCCGCCGCGTCCAGCGTGAGCCGCGTCGCGCGGCCCATGCGCACGTCGTCGCGCCCTAGATGGCGGCCGCGCCACACCGCCCACGAGTACGTCGCGAGCGCCGCCAGACTGCCCCGCTCGAAGACCAGCCAGTCGAGTGCGCCGTCGTCGGCGCGCGCCCCCGGCGCCAGCGGCAGGTCCAGCGCGTACGCCGGCGCGTTGGCGACGACGCAGTACGCGCCGCTGGCCGTGCTCTCGCCGGCCACCACGTGCACGGGCGGATGGCGATACGTCAGGAGCGAGGCGGCCAGCGGCGCGACGTAGGAGGCGCGGCGGATGCGCCGGAGGGCGACACCCGCCGCGCGCCATTCGGCCAGGCGGCGCACGACCTCGGCGTCCAGCCCGGCGCTGAGCATCAGCGCGAAGAAGCGGCTCTTGCCGAGCACCGAGGCCCGACCGAGGTCGAGCGCCCGCGTGCGGCCGGCCGCGAGCGCGCGGACGAGCGCGGCGGGATCGTCGGCGAATCCGTAGGCGGCCGCGAAGAGGTTTTCGGTGCCGGCGGGAAACACGGCAAGCGGCGTGCCCGGCGGCAGCTCGTTGATCACCTGCGCGACGGTGCCGTCGCCGCCGGCGGCGACGACGGCGCGGCAGCCCGCCATGGCCGCGCGGTCGGCCAGCGTCGCCGCGCGCTCGCGCGCGTCCCACACGACGCGCGGGCGCTCGCCGCCCGCGGCCAGCTCGCGCGCGAGAACCTCGACGCGGCGGCGATTGTCGGAGGCCCCGCTGTACGGATTCGCGGCGACGACGATCATCGGCGCCGCGAGTATAGCGGCTACACGAGCGGGCGCGCCGGACACCCGTCGTTCCCATTCGCCGCGATGGAACGATTCGGCCGCTCGCGCGTTGCGCAGGGTGACGAAGGTGTCGACGGTGCTATGGTTGCGGCATGCATGAGGCGATGGCACGCGAGGCCCTCGGCCACGTGGACGCGCTCTACAAGCTGGCGCGCTACCTCACGGGTCGCGAGGCCGAGGCCGAAGACCTCGTGCAGGAAACTTACGCCCGCGCGGTGGCCGGCGCCGCGGGCTTCACGCCCGGGACCAATCTCAAGGCGTGGCTGTTCCGCATCCTCCGCAACACCTTCATCAGTCTCTATCGCCGGCAGCGCGCGAGCCCCGAGGTGAGCGGGATCGATGTCGCCAACGCGGCCGCGAGCGAGGAGTGGCTGCGGGACGACCTCGAGCTGGACCGGCTGCGCAAGCTGGTGGCCGAGGAGATCGAGGCGGCGCTGATGAGTCTCTCCGAGGAGGCGCGCACGGTGGTGCTGCTGGATCTGGAAGATCTGAGCGAGGTGGACATGGCGGCGGTGCTCGAGTGTCCGGTCGGAACCGTCAAATCGCGCCTGGCGCGCGCGCGGGCGGCGCTGCGGCGCCGGCTGCGCGACTACGCGCGATGAGCCCGATGGACTCTGAGTCCTCGGTCGAGACGGCGCTGACCGAGGCGCTGCATCGCCTGCCCCACCGGCCCGCGCCGGCGCGCCTCGTCGCGCGCGTGGAGCGCGTGCTCGCCCCCGCGCCCGCGCTGCGCCGCCCGCGGTGGCGGCGCGCCTGGGCCCCCGCGCTCGCCGCCGCGCTCGTGCTCGTCGTCGGCGCGCCGGTCATCGTCTATCAGTGGACCGCTGCGACGCGCGCCGCCACCGCCACCATGGTGAGCGAGGCGATCGGCGATCACCTGCGGATCGTGCAGGCGCAGCGGCCGCTCGAGATCGAGAGCGGCGACGGCCATCGCGTGCGGCCCTGGTTCGAGGGCCGCCTCGACTTCTCGCCGGTGCTGCCGTTCGGCGGCGATCGTGACGTGCCGCTGCGCGGCGGCGCGCTCGCGTGGTTCCTCGACCGCAAGGCGGCGGCCTTCGTCTACAACCTGCGCCTGCACACCGTCACCCTCTTCGTGTTCCGGTCCGATGGCCTGCCGTGGCCCACCACGGGCTGGGAGCGCGCGGGCGAGCGCGACGTCTACCGTGACGGCGCGCGCGGCTTCACCGTGGTGATGTGGCGCGCGCACGGCCTCGGTTACGCGCTCGTGTCGGACGCCGATCCGCGCGAGGTGCTCGATCTCGCGGCACGCTTCGGCGGCGCCTGACATTCGCTCCGGCAGCGCTTGCTCTCTCGCGCGCGGGAGTAGAATAACGATCGACCATGAGCGGCGCGCTGTCGGGACTTCGCGTGATCGATTGCTCTCGGCTGATCGCCGGCGGCGTGCTCGCCACCGTGCTGGCCGACCACGGCGCCGATGTGATCAAGGTCGAGAATCCGCGCGGGGGCGATCCGCTGCGGACGTGGCTGCGCGAGCGCGGCGAGCTGTGGTGGAAAGTCTACGCGCGCGGCAAGCGCTCGATCACGCTGAACCTCACGCAGCCCCGCGGCCAGACGCTGCTCAGGCGCCTCGTGCGCGATGCCGACGTCCTCATCGAAAACTTCGTGCCCGGCACCTTCGAGAAATGGGGCCTCGGCTGGGACGTGCTGTCGGCCGAGAACCCGCGGCTCGTGTTCGCGCGCGTGTCGGGCTGGGGTCAGGACGGGCCGTACCGCGATCGCCCCGGCTTCGGCACGATGGTGGAGGCGATGAGCGGGTTCGCCCACACGACGGGCGAGGCGGAGGGTCCGCCGACGCTGCCGTCGTTTCCGATGGCCGACATGATCGCGGCCCTGGCGGGCACCAGCGCCGTCCTGGCCGCCCTTCGGCATCGTGACCAGGTCTCGGGCCGCGGCCAGGTCGTGGACGTCTCGCTCTACGAGCCGCTCCTGTCGGTGCTCGGCCCCGACGCCGCCGGCTACGCGCTGGAGGGCGTCGTGCGCCAGCGTCACGGCAACACCTCCGACAACGCGAGCCCGCGCGGCACCTATCGCACGCTCGACGACAAGTGGATCGCGCTCTCGGCCTCCACGCCAGGCTCGGCCACGGCGGTGTTCACCGCGCTCGGCCTCGCCGAGCTCCTGGAAGACCCGCGCTTCGCCACCAACGACGCGCGCGTCGAGTACAACGAGCTGGTGGATGCGACGCTCGCCCGCGCCATCGGCCAGCGCACGCTCGACGAGATGCGCGTCCTCTTCGAGTCGAGCGACCTCACCGCGTGCCCCGTCTACGACATCGCCGACATCACCAAGGACCCGCACGTCGTCGCGCGCGGCATCCTGATCGACGTCCCCGATCCCGGCCTCGGCGCCGTGCGCATGACCGCGCCCACGCCGCGGCTCGACGCCACCCCGGCGACCGTGCGCTGGGCCGGACCGGAGCTGGGGGCCCACAATCGCGACGTGTACGGCGCGCTGGGCCTGAGCGACGCCGAGCTGGAGAGCCTGAAGCGCGACGGCATCGTATGAGGGGCCCCGTCACCCTGGCGCTGCTGGTCGCCCTCGTCGGACCGGCGGCGGCCGCCGACTACACGGGCCCGCTCATCGATGCGCACTCGCACCTGCCCGACGCGACGGCCATCGACGGCTACGTCGCGGCCATGAAGCGCCACAACGTGCGCAAGGTGGTGCTGCTCGGCGTCGGCGGTGTCCAGCCGGATGAGGCGGAGTGGATCGACGCCGCCGTGAAGAAGTATCCGGACCTCGTGACGGCCGGCCTGCGCGTGTCCGATCCGACGAACATGGCCGCGGCGGGCCAGCTCGACGTCGAGCTGGCGCGCACCAAGGCGCGCGTGATGGGCGAGGTCCACATCCGCGAGGGGAGCCGGAAGATCGAGCGCGATCCGTCGTCGCCCGCGTTCATGCAGATCCTCGAGCTGTCCGCGCAGCGCGGCGTGCCGATCGTGATCCACGACGAGCTGACGCCGGCCGCGGCGGCCTCGCTGGAGGCCGCGCTGGCC
>QHSB01000155.1 GCA_003220335.1 Candidatus Rokuibacteriota bacterium | reverse complement strand
CGCGTGACGACGGGTCAGGTCATCGCCGTCGAGCGTCTCGCGGGCGACAAGGGCGCGAAGGTCGAGTTCGCCTCCGTCCTGCTCGTCAACAAGGACGGCGAGATCATCGCCGGCCGCGACCGCCTCTCGAAGGCACGGGTGGCCGGCGAGGTGGTTCGGCAGGGTCGCGGCCGCAAGGTCCGCGTGGTGAAGTTCAAGCGGCGCAAGAACTATCGGCGCCACCGCGGCCACCGGCAGGCGGCCACCACGGTGCGCATCACGAAGATCGAGGTCTGAGGCATGGCTCACAAGAAGGGCGTCGGCAGCTCCCGCAACGGCCGTGACAGCAATCCGCAGATGCTGGGCGTCAAGCGCTTCGGCGGCCAGTTCGTCACGGGCGGCAGCATCCTCGTCCGGCAGCGCGGCACGCGCTTCCGTCCCGGCCTCAACGTCGGGCTCGGCTCGGACGACACCCTCTTCGCGAAGATCGACGGCTACGTACGGTTCGAGCGACGAGGCGACAACCGCTACGTGAGCATCCTCACCACCCCGGCCTGAACGCGCCGGCGGGCGCCCCGCGGCCCGCCCTACCTACGGTAGGACAAGCGAGCACCGCGATGTTCGTCGACGAGATCGACATCTTCGTCAAGGGCGGCGATGGGGGCGCCGGCTGCATCTCCTTCCGGCGCGAGAAGTTCGTCCCGCGCGGCGGTCCCGACGGCGGCGACGGCGGTCACGGTGGCTCTGTCTTCCTCGAGGCCGATCCGGCGCTCACCACGCTCCTCGACTATCACTACCAGCGTCACTACCAGGCCGAACGCGGTCAGCACGGCCAGGGCAGCAACTGCACCGGCGCCGGCGGCGAGGATCTCGTGCTCCGCGTTCCCGTGGGCACCGTCGTGACGGAGCGCGACTCGGGCGAGCTGGTCGGCGACCTCACGGCGCCGGGCCAGCGCATGCTCGCCGTGCGCGGCGCGCACGGCGGGCGGGGCAACGCGCGGTTCGCCTCGTCGACCAATCAGGCGCCGCGGCGGGCCGACCTCGGCCGCCCGGGCCCCGGGCGCTGGCTGCACCTCGAGCTGAAGCTGCTCGCCGACGTCGGCGTCATCGGCTTTCCCAACGCCGGCAAGTCCACGCTCGTGTCGCGCCTGTCGGCGGCGAAGCCGAAGATCGCCGACTATCCCTTCACGACGCTCGTCCCGACGCTCGGCATCGCGCGCGCCGACGCCGACCGCTCGTTCGTCATCGCCGACCTGCCCGGCCTGATCCCCGGCGCCGCCGAGGGCAAGGGGCTGGGGCACCAGTTCCTGCGACACACGGAGCGGACGCGGCTGCTCGTGCACCTGCTCGATCCCGACCCGAACACCGGCCGCGACCTCCTGGAGGACCTCGAGGCGATCAACGCCGAGCTGGCCGCCTACTCGCCGGACCTGGCGGCACGGCCGCAGATCGTGGTCGTGAACAAGGCGGACCTGCTCGAGGGCGACGCCGCCGCCCCGATGCGCGCGGCCACGGAGCGCGTGCGCGCGCGCTGCGCCGAGGCGGGGCAGCCGTTCATCGTCATTTCCGCGGTGACCGGTCACGGGTTGCGTGAGCTCGTGAGCGCGATCGCCACGCGCCTGGACGCCACCGGATGGCTGCGCGCCGCCAGCTAGGCCGCGTCCGTCGGCTCGTCGTCAAGGTCGGCACCTCGCTGATCGCCGAGCCCGGAACGGGGCCGGATCCTGACCGCATCGCCGCCCTCGCCACGGAGATCGCGGGCGCGCGCGAGGGCCGCGAGGCCGTGCTCGTCAGCTCCGGCGCCATCGCCACCGGCATGGCGCGCCTGGCGCTGCCCGCGCGGCCGCGCTCGATTCCCGAGAAGCAAGCGGCGGCCGCCGTCGGGCAATCCGCGCTGATGTGGCACTACGAGGCCGCCTTCAAGCGCCACGGCATCCCGGTGGGTCAGGTGCTGCTGACCGCGCAGGACATCGGCGACCGCGCGCGCTATCTCAACGCGCGCAACACGCTGCTGGCACTGCTGCGCTTCGGCGTGCTGCCCGTCGTCAACGAGAACGACACGGTGGCGGTGGAGGAGATCAAGGTCGGCGACAACGACAACCTGAGCGCGCTCGTCGCCTCGCTCATCGATGCCGACCTCCTCGTGCTGCTCACCGACGTCGACGGGCTGTACACGGGGGACCCCGCCACCGATCACGACGCGCGCGTGATCGACACCGTCGACGCCGTGACCGAGGACGTCACGCGCCTCGTCTGGAACGGCACCGGCGCGGGCGCCGTGGGCGGCATGGCCACCAAGCTGCAGGCCGCGCAGAAGGCGGCGGCGGCCGGGGTGCCCATGATCATCGCCAGCGGCCGCAAGCAGGGGACCCTGGCGCGCGTCCTCAAGGGCGAGCCGCTCGGCACCTACTTCGCGCCCAAGGCCGACCCGCTCGGCGCGCGCAAGCGCTGGATCGCCTTCGCGGTAACCCCGCAGGGCCGCCTCACGGTTGACGCGGGGGCGTTGCAGGCTTTAACTCATCATGGAAAGAGCCTGCTGCCCTCGGGCGTGGTGGACGTCGAGGGCGACTTCGCGGCGGGCGAGGTGGTGGCGCTCGTGGGGGACGGCCGGGAGTTCGCGCGCGGGCTCGTCAACTTCGACGCCGGCGAGCTGCGCCGGATCCTCGGCGCCAAGACGCGTGACATCGCGACGCGGCTCGGCTACAAGAGCTTCGACGAAGTCATCCACCGCGACAACCTCGTGCTGTTGTGATGGGGGGCCCCGACATGGCCCCCCATACCCCCCAGCGCTCGTCGCGCCCCGGGGGACCCGGGTCGCGCCTCGATGTCGGACAGGAGTTGGCGGAATGGACGTGAGGCAGTTGGTCGAGTCGAAGGCGCGCGCCGCGTGCGCGGCGGCTCACGCGCTCGCGATGTGCGGCACGCGCGTGAAGGACGAGGCGCTGGCGCAGATGGCGCGCGCGCTGGAAGAGAAGAGCGCCGCGCTGCTCGAGGCGAACCGCGCCGACCTGGAGCGCGCGCGGACCAAGGGCCTGACCCGGGCCTTCCTCGATCGCCTCACCCTCAGCGAGGCGCGGATCGAGGAGATGGCCAACGGCCTGCGCCAGATCGCCGCGCTGCCCGACCCCGTGGGCACGGTGGTGGAGTCGTGGCGGCGTCCCAACGGCATCGAGATCTCGCGCGTGCGGGTCCCCCTCGGCGTCGTCGCCTTCATCTACGAGTCGCGCCCCAACGTCACCGCCGACGCCGCCGGCCTCTGCGTGAAGTCGGGCAACGCCGTGCTGCTCCGTGGCGGCAGTGAGGCGATCGAGTCCAACACCCTCCTCGCCGCCGTGCTGGCCAAGGCGCTGGAGAAGACCGGCGCCCCGCCCGGGGCCATCCAGTTCGTCGACGTCACCGATCGCGCGGCGGTCGCGGCCATGCTCGAGCAGGACCGGTACCTCGATCTCGTCATCCCGCGTGGCGGCGAGGAGTTCGTGCGCTGGGTCGCCGAGCGCTCGCGCGTGCCCGTGCTCAAGCACGACAAGGGCGTCGTGCACGTCTTCGTCGACGCGGACGCCGATCCCGACATGGCGACCGCGATCGTGCTCAACGCCAAGACCCATCGGCCGTCGGTGTGCAACGCGCTCGAGACGCTGCTCGTCGACCGCGCGATCGCCGAGCGGTTCCTGCCGGCGGCGGCGGCGCGGCTCGCCGAGGCGGGCGTGGAGCTGCGCGGCTGCCCGCGCACCCGCGCGCTGGTGCCCTCCGCGCGGCCCGCCACCGAGACCGACTGGGACGAGGAGTACCTCGACCTCGTGCTGGCCATCCGGGTCGTCGACGGCCTCGATGAGGCGATCGAGCACATCCGCGCCCACGGCACGGGGCTGGCGGAGGCCATCGTCACCGGCGATCTCGCGCACGCGCGCCGCTTCGCGCGCGAGGTGGACGCCGCCGGCGTGCTCGTCAACGCGTCGCCGCGACTGCTCGACGGCAATCAGTTCGGCATGGGCGCCGAGATGGGCATCTCCACGTCGCGCGTGCACGCGCGCGGGCCGGTGGGCGTGCGCGAGCTGACCACCACGAAGTTCGTGGTGCAGGGCGACGGCCAGGTGCGGGAATAGCGGAGTGCCGCGCACTGCGGTCTTCGGCGGGTCGTTCAATCCCATCCACTACGGCCACCTGTTGCTGGCCGACGACCTCCTCGAGATCCTCACGCTCGACCGCGTGCTCTTCGTGCCCGCCAAGCATCCGCCGCACAAGGACCCGAGCCGGCTGGCCGCCCCGGAAGAGCGGCTGGCCATGGTGCGGCTGGCCACGGAGGGACACCGCGGCTTCGAGGTCTCCGACATGGAGCTCGCGCGGCCAGGACCCTCGTTCACCGTGGACACGCTCGCCGCGCTCGCGCGACCCGGGCAGGCGCTCTTTCTCGTCGTCGGCTCGGAGACGTTCCTCGACCTCCTCGCGTGGCGCGACCCGCGGCGCGTGGCCCGGCTCGCGCAGCTGGTGATCGTGCCGCGCGTCGGCAGTCCCTTCGACACCGAGAGCGAGGCCGCGCAGAAGGTGCTGCGCGAGATCGGCGTCGAGGGTGGCTTCACCACCGTCGACGGCGGGCGCGTGCCCGACCGCGGTGTGATCGTGTCGCGCGCCGCCTCCATGCCGATCTCTGCCTCCGAGCTGCGCCGGCGCGTGCGCGAGGGCCGCTCGCTCGCCTTTCGGCTCCCGCCCGTGGTGGCCGACTACATCCGCGCGCGCGGGCTCTATCGCGAGCCGCCGGCCTGATGGCGGACTCCTCCGCGCAGCGCAAGGTCCGGCGCGCCGCCCGCGCGGCGCTCGACAAGAAGGCGCTCGACCTCACGGTGCTCGACGTGCAGCACGTGTCGAGCGTCACCGACTACTTTCTCGTCTGCAGCGGCCGCTCGGCGCCGCATGTCAAGACGATCGCCGAGGCGATCCGCGAGGAGCTGAAGACGGACGGCGTGCGCCCGCTCCACGCGGAGGGGCAGGCGGAGAGCGGCTGGGTGCTGCTCGACTACGGTGACGTGCTCATGCACGTGTTCCTCGAGGACACCCGCGCGTATTACGCGCTGGAGCGGCTGTGGGGCGACGCGCCATCGGTGTCGGTGTGGTCGGCCGAAGACGGCGGATAGCGCCGAAGCGTCTGCGTTGTCAGACGGTGGACAGACGTGGATAAGAGTGGATAAACAAACGCGGCCGTGTCTTGCGCCCCGCCCGGCGCGCGTGCTAGCGTACGATAATTCGACGCGTGCGCGGCGTCGCCGTAATGGAGGGCGTTGATGAGAAAGGATCGACTGGCGCAGTTCAGGAAGCGCCTGATCGAAAAGCATCGTCAGCTCGCCGACGAGGTGGGCCGTACCGCCCTCTACGGCAAGGATCAGGAAGACGACTCGATCAAGGATCTCGGCGACCAGGCCAACACCGCCTATACGCGTGAATTCTTCTTCGAGCTGGGCAACGGCAAGAATGGCCTTCTCCGTGACGTCGTCTCCGCTCTGCAGAGGATCGACGACGGCTCGTTCGGCAACTGCGAGCGCTGCGGCGAGGCCATCGGCGACAAGCGCCTGGAGGCGCTGCCGTTCGCGCGTCACTGCATCGATTGCCAGCGGCTGACCGAACAGGAGGAGCGGATGGCGGCCGGATAGCCGCGCACATCCCCGCCGTCCCGCCCGCCCCATGCCGCTGATGCCCGCCCGCTTCTCCCTCGGCTCGCTCGTCGCCGTCGGCCACCGCGCCTTGCGTGTGCTCGGCCTCGAGCGCGCGCCCGCGAGTGGTGAGAACGATCCGCAGGCGATCGAGGCGATGCGCCGTGCCGAGGCCGCGCGCGTGACGGGCGGTCTGGAGGAGGCGCGCACGCTGTTCCGCTACGTCGTCCAGCGCTGGCCCGCGCACGTCGGCGCTCTCCACGCGCTGCGCGACCTTGCGGTGGAGGCGCGCGAGTGGGACGAGGCCATCGCGATCCAGGAGGATCTGCTCGCGCTCGCGCCGTCGCGCGAGCGGCACGCGGAGGCCGAGTGGCTCGCCGTGGGCTACTACGAGCTCGGCCGCCTGGAACTGGCGCGCGGAGAGGCGACGGCCGCCGTCGGGCACTTCCGCGCCGCCCTGCGCGCCGACCGGGACTTCGTGCCGGCGTCGGTGGCGCTGGGTGACGCGCTGGAGGCGGCCGGCGACGCGCGCGAGGCCGTCCGCACGTGGGAGCGCGCGGCGGAGGTGCATCCCGTGCTTCCGCTGCTGGCCCGGCTCGAGCGCGCGTACCGCGAGCAGGATCGTCCCAGCCGCATGATCGCGCTGTACCGCGCGGCGTCCGAGCGCGCGCCCGACGACCTCGGCCTGGCGGCGGCGCTCGGCCGCGTCTACTTCGAGCTGGAGATGCTCGACGAGGCGGCCGACCAGTTCGAGAAGATCGAGGTGCGCGCCCCCGATCTGCCCACCGTGCACGCGTTCCTCGGCGCCGTCTTCGAGCGCCGCGGCGACACGCGCGAGGCCTTCGACGAATACCGGCGCGCGCTCCGGCTGGCCCACGGCTTCGACTGGCCGCACCGCTGCACGGCGTGCGGCGCCGCGGCGCCGCGCTGGCAGGATCGCTGCGACGCCTGCCGGCGGTGGAACACGCTGCGTCCCGCGTCGCCGCGCTGACCATCGCCGTGCGCGGATGGGCGGTCGCCGCGCTCGATCTCGTCTTCCCCGCGCGCTGCCCCGTGTGCGCGGCCGCCCTCGGCGCCGGCCGCCGCGATCCGCTCTGCGGCGTGTGCTGGGACGGCGTCGTGCGCATCGCACCGCCGTTCTGCGCGCGCTGCGGCCTTCCGTTCTTCACGTTCGCGGACATCGAGGACCGGCACGGATTCCCCGGGCCGGTCTGCGCGTCGGGGGATCTGGGGGGCCATGTCGGGGCCCCCCAGTTTTGCAGTCCCTGTGCCGTGGCGCCGCCGGCGTTTGACTGGGCGCGTGCGGCCGGCCTCTACGCGGGCCCGCTGCGTGACGCCGTGCAACGGTTCAAGTTCGGCCGCCGGCCCGCGCTGGCGCGGCCGCTCGCCGCGCTCGTGCTCGAGCAGTGCGCGGCGGCGGTGCCGGCGCGCGCGGTGCTGGTGCCCATCCCGCTGGCGCGCGAGCGGGAGCGCGAGCGCGGCTTCAATCAGGCGGCGCTCGTTGCCGAGCGCGTGGCACGCGGGCTCGGGGCGCCGCTGCGGGAGCGCTGGCTGGCGCGCACCCGGGCGACGGCGCCCCAGACGGAGCTCGACGCCGTCGAACGGCGCGCGAACGTTCGCGGCGCTTTTGTCGCTTCCACGGCCGCCGCCGGCGCCGACGTCGTGCTGGTGGACGACGTGCTCACGACGGGTGCGACGGCCGGCGAGTGTGCCCGCGCGCTCCGCGCGGCCGGTGCCGCGTCGGTCGGACTGCTCACAGTTGCTCGTGTCTTGTAAGTGGCCGTATAATTTCAACTGATCCTAGGCACCCGGTAACGTTCTCCCGCACAAGGAGCCCTTGCATGAGTATTCGAGTCGGCGTCAACGGATTTGGCCGCATCGGACGCGTGTTCTTCCGCACTGCGCTCGAGGCGAGCGGTGAGATCGAGGTGGTCGGCGTCAACGACCTCGCCGATGCCAAGACCCTGGCGCACCTCCTGAAGCACGATTCCGTCCACGGCAACCTCAAGGCGGAAGTCACCGCCAAGGGCGAGGCCATCTTCGTCAACGGGCGCGAGATCCGGGTGTGCGCCATCAAGGATCCGGCGGCGCTGCCCTGGAAAGAGCTCGGCGTGGAGGTGGTGGTGGAGTCGACGGGCATCTTCCGGGACACCGCCACCGCCAGCAAGCACATCGCGGCCGGCGCCAAGAAAGTCATCATCACCGCGCCCGCCAAGGATCCGGACGTCACCGTGGTGCTCGGCGTCAACGAGAAGGCGTACGACCCCGCCAAGCACCGGATCATCAGCAACGCCTCCTGCACGACCAACTGCCTGGCCACCACGGCCAAGGTCCTCGACGACAAGTTCGGCATCAAGCGCGGCTTCATGACGACGGTGCACTCGTACACGAACGACCAGCCGATCCACGATTTCCCGCACAAGGACCTGCGGCGGGCGCGCGCGGGCGCCGTCAGCATGATCCCGACGACGACCGGCGCCGCCACCGCCGTCGGTCTCGTGCTGCCCAAGCTCAAGGGCAAGCTCGACGGCATCGCCATCCGCGTGCCGACCGCGAACGTGTCGGTGGTCGACCTGGTCGCGGAGCTCGACAGGCCGGCCACGCCGCAGGCGGTGAACGATGCGTTCCGCGAGGCGTCGACCGGCTCGCTGCGCGGCATCCTGGACGCCACCGACGAGGAGCTCGTCTCCGCCGATTTCAACGGCAACCCGCACAGCTCGATCGTCGACCTGCCGTCCACGGCCTTCGTCGACGGCAACCTCATCAAGGTGCTCGCCTGGTACGACAACGAGTGGGGCTACTCCTCGCGGGTGCGCGACCTCATCAAGTTCATCGGCAAGACCCTCTGATCGTGCCGAAGCTGACGATCGAGCACCTGCCGCTGGCGGGCAAACGCGTCTTCGTTCGCGCCGACCTCAACGTCCCCCTCGAGGGCGGCGCGGTGACGGACGACACGCGCCTGCGGGCGGCGGTGCCCACGCTGCGGTTCGCGCTCGATGGTGGCGCCGCCGTCGTGCTCGCCTCCCACCTCGGCCGGCCCAAGGGCGGGCCGGATCCGAAGTACTCGCTGAAGCCCGTGGCCGAGCGGCTCGCGCCGCTGCTGGCGCGGCCGGTCCCGCTCGCGCCCGACTGCGTCGGCGACGCGACGCGCGCGCACGCCCAGGCGCTGAAGCCCGGCGATCTGCTGCTGCTGGAGAACCTCCGCTTCCACCCCGAGGAGGAAAAGAACGACGACGGCTTCGCGCGCCAGCTCGCGGAGCTGGCCGACTGCTACGTGAACGATGCGTTCGCGGCCGCGCACCGCGCGCACGCGTCGATCGACGCCATCACGCGCCACCTGCGGCCGGCGGCGGCGGGCCTGCTCATGCAGCGAGAGCTGTCGGCGCTGGGGCGGATCCTCGAGGCGCCGGAGCGGCCGCTGGTGGCCGTGCTCGGCGGCGCCAAGGTCTCGGACAAGGTCGCGCTCGTCGAGCACCTGATCGGCAAGGTCGACGCGCTCGTGATCGGCGGCGGCATGGCCTTCACGTTCTTGCGCGCGCTGGGCCACGGGATCGGCCGCTCGCTCGTCGAGCCGGACCGTATCGAGACGGCGCGCGGCGCGCTGGAGGCCGCGCGCCGGCGCGGCGTGCAGCTCACGCTGCCCGTCGACGTGGTCGTCGCCGACGGCCTCGATAGCCCGTCGGGCCGCGCCGTCGGCGTCCGCCAGATCCCCGACACCCAGATGGGCCTCGACATCGGGCCGCGCACCGTCGAGCGCTTCACCGCGGTGCTCGCGACGGCCAGGACCATCGTCTGGAACGGCCCGATGGGCGTCTTCGAGAAGCCGCCGTTCGCCGCGGGCACGGTGGCCGTGGCGCGCGCGGTGGCCGCGGCCCCCGCCTTCACGGTCATCGGCGGGGGCGACACGATCGCCGCCGTCAACGCCGCCGGCGTGGGCGACAAGATCGGCTACATCTCGACCGCCGGCGGCGCCTTCCTCGAATTCCTCGAGGGGCGTACGCTGCCCGGCGTGGCCGCTCTGACGGAGGCCGCCTGATGCGCACGCCCCTCGTGATCGGCAACTGGAAGATGTTCGGCACCCTCGCCGAGGCGCGCCCGCTCGCCAGCGGCGTACGCGACGGTCTCAAGCGCTTCAAGGGTGTCGACGTCGTGCTCTGTCCGCCGTACACCGCCCTGATGGCCGTCGGCGAGATCGTCCAAGGGACCGCCATCGGTCTCGGCGCCCAGAACTGCCACTACGAGGCGTCCGGCCCGCACACGGGCGAGATCGCGCCGCCCATGCTCGTCGAGCTCGGCTGTCGCAGCGTGCTGATCGGCCACTCCGAGCGCCGGCGCGAGATGGGTGAGAGCGACGAGCTCGTCAGCCGCAAGGTGCACGGGGCGCTGGCGCACGGGCTCATGCCCGTGCTCTGCATCGGCGAGACGGCCGAGGAGCGGCGGCAGGGCCTGACGTTCACGACGGTGGAGGGCCAGTTGCGCGCCGGCCTGGCCGGACTCGACGCCGCCGCCGTCGGACGCCTCGTCCTCGCCTACGAGCCGGTGTGGGCGATCGGCACCGGCGTGAACGCGACGCCGCAGCAGGCGGCGGAGGTCCACGGCTACGTGCGCGGTCTCGTCTCCGAGCTCGCGTCCAAGGAGGTCGCGCAGGGACTGCGCGTGCTCTACGGCGGCAGCGTGAAGGCGGACAACGTGGACGCGCTGATGGTCGAGAGCGAGATCGACGGCGCGCTGGTGGGCGGCGCCAGCCTGAACGCGCAAGGATTCGTCTCGATCGTGAAAAAAGCGGCGCGCGGCGCCGCCACCAGGGGAGAGTAGATGGTCATCGCGCTGACGATCGTCCACGTACTGATGTGCTTCGCCATCATCGCCATCGTCCTGCTGCAGGCCGGCAAGGGCGCCGACATCGGCTCGGCCTTCGGCGGCGCGGGCAGCCAGGCCGTCTTCGGCTCGATGGGCACGCCGACCGTGCTCGGCAAGATCACCGGCGCCATCGCCATCATCTTCACGCTCACCTCGTTCTCGCTGGCGATTCTCGGCGGCGACCGGTCTTCGTCCGTCGTGCGCGAGGCGCCGCCGGTGTCCGCGCCCGCCGCACCTTCCGAGCCCGCCGCGCCCTCGGCCCCCGCGCCCACCGCGCCGCCCGCGTCGAAGTAGCGCGGGGAGGAACCGACGTGCGCTGGCGCATTCCGCGGCGGCCGGTGGCGGCGGTCGCCCTCCTGGCGTTGGCGGTCGCGGGCTGCTCGGGCGAGGCCGACAGCTCGACGGACGGCGCGACGGCGCCGCTGAGCGCGACCGCGGCCTACGGCGACACCTTCATCGACTCGCTGCTCGGCAACATCTCGAGCCTCATCCCGACGATCACGAGCGACGGCACGTCCCACACGGTCGGCGACGAGATCTATTCGGGGCTCGTCAACTTCGACAAAGACCTCAACCCCGTCGGCGCCCTCGCGCAGTCGTGGGAGTTCAGCCGTGACTGCCGCGACCTGACCTTCCGGCTGCGGCCGGG
>QHSB01000713.1 GCA_003220335.1 Candidatus Rokuibacteriota bacterium | reverse complement strand
GGAAGACCGCCACCACCGCCGCCACTCCGCCCTTGAGGTCGAAGCGCAGCGCGATATAGAGGAGGATGCCGATGAGGCCGAAGAAGACGGCGTAGATGGCCTGCCACTGCAGCTCCTTGCCCACCTGGGGTCCGACGAACTCCACGCGGCGGATCTCGGCCTTGCCGAGAACCCGTTCCTCCGCCAGCGCCTTCTCGACCTTCTTCGTCAGCTCCTCCGACGAGGAGGACGTGAGCGGCGCGCGGATGATGAACTCGTTCGTGCTGCCGAACTCCTGGATGATCGACTCACCCATGCCGATGCGGCTGAGGGCGTGACGGATGTCGGCGACGGTCGGAATCTTCTCGAAGCGCACCTGCACGAGCGTGCCGCCGGTGAAGTCGATGTCGTAGCGCAGGCCCTGCGTGGCCAGCGAGACGATGGCGATGAGGGTGATGAGCCCGGACAGCAGGTACGCCCACCGGCGGTTGCCGATGAAGTTGTAGCTCGGGTTGCGGAAGATCTCGATCATATGGAGATCGTCTCCACCTTCCGCCGGCCCATGTAGCGAAGCCCTTCACCGGGCCCGTGCCGAAGTTGTAGAGGATGGCCGCCGTCACCATGACCGTGAGGTGCGTGTCGATGATCGTCCGCAGCGCGCGCGAGAAGCCGGCGTCGATGGAGGCGCGCGGCGTCTTGCCCACACGCATCTCCTCGCGGATGCGCTCGAAGATCAGGATGTTCGTGTCCACGGCCATGCCGATGGTCAGGGCGATGCCCGCGATGCCCGGCAGGGTGAGGGTGGCGCCGAACGCGGCCATGCACGCGAGCAGGATGAGGAGGTTGAGGACGAGGGCGACGTCGGCGATGAGCCCCGACAGCCGGTAGTAGATGACCATGAACAGCACGACGGCGATGGCCGAGGCGGCGATGGCGATCATGCCCTGGCGGATCGAGTCGGCGCCGAGCGAGGGCCCGACCGTTCGCTCCTCCAGCACGGTGACCGGCGCCGGCAGCGCGCCCGCCCGCAGCACGATGGCGAGGTCGCGCGCCTCGTCCACGGTGAACTGGCCCGTGATCACGGCGCGGCCGCCGGGGATCCGCTCGTTGATCCGCGGCGCCGACTGCAGCACGCCGTCGAGCACGATCGCGAGGTGGCGGCCCACGTTCTGCTCGGTGATCTCGCCGAAGATCCGCGCGCCGTTGGCGGTGAACTCGATGGCCACCTGCCAGTTGCCGGGCGAGTTCGGGTCCGCGTTCACCTCGGCCCGCGTCAGCTCGGCGCCGGTCAGCAGCGTGCGCTTGCCGACGACGTACGGGATCTTGCGCTCGGCCTTCGTCTGCTTGTCCACGCGGCGCTGATAGAGGACCTCGTCGCCCTCGGGCACGCGCCCCTGCACCGCCGCCTCGACGTCGGCCTTCTCGTCCACCAGCTTGAACTCGAGAAGGGCCGTCTTGCCGATCAGCGCCTTGGCGCGCTCGGGGTCCTGCACGCCGGGCAGCTGGATCAGGATCCGGTCCTCGCCCTGCCGCGTGATGGTCGGCTCGGCCACGCCGAACTGGTCCACCCGGTTGCGGATCGTCTCCACCCCCTGGCGGACGGCGTCGTCGCGCAGCCGGGCGACGGCGCGCGACTGCATGGTCATGGTGAAGCGGCCGGCCGCCGGGTCGTCGTTGGTACGGTCGAAGGACTGGAACTCGTTGGCCACCGTGAGGGCGTCGTTCCACGACTGCGGGGAGGCCAGCTCGACCACGAACGACGCAAGCCCGTCGCGGGCGACGCGCTTGGCGCCGATGCCGCGCCGCTCCAGCGCCGCCTTGAAATCCTCGGCCGCGCGGTCGGTCTGGCTGGCCACGTGCTTGTCCGTCTCGACGCCGAGCACGAGGTGGATGCCCCCCTGCAGGTCGAGGCCGAGGTTGATCGCCTTCTTCGGCGGATACAGGTACCAGAGGGAGCCGAGGAGGACGACGAGGACGACGATGGCGCGAGTCCGGAGATTCCTAGGCATCCTTGTCGACCTGCACCTCCACGACGCGCGCGACGGCGCTGCGTTCGAACTCGAGCTTCACCTGGTCGGCGACGCGCAGGGTCACGGTCTTGTCGGTCAGGTTGGTGACGGTGCCGAACATCCCGCTCGTGGTGACGACCTTGTCGCCCCGCTTGATCGCCGACAGCATCCGCTCGCGCTCCTGCTTCTGCTTCTGCTGGGGCCGGATCATCAGGAAGTAGAAGATGGCGAACATCGCGCCGAACATCACCAGCGTGGGCATCAGCTG
>QHSB01000154.1 GCA_003220335.1 Candidatus Rokuibacteriota bacterium | reverse complement strand
ACGAACGGGTAGGCGATGAAGAGCGTCAGGATGACGAGCGCGGGCGTGAGGAGCACGCCGGCCAGGATGTGCTCGCGCTCGAGCAGCCGGCCGAGCCCGCCCGGACGGCGAGCCTCCGGCACCGCCACCACGACGGGGACGGGAACGGCGGAGGCGCCCGGACTCGCACGTTCCGCCATTTCGCGTGTGTCCTACGCGTACGCCTTCTTCAGCTCACTTTCGGCCCACTTCGCCGCATCCTCGGGCTTCATGCCCTTGATGGCCTGCGCGTACATGTCCACGAGGATGTATTTCACGAGCGCCTCCGAGGCTTTCCGGCTCGGCGGGCCGGGATACCCGGGCCAGCGGCCGTACTTCGACGCCTCCTTGAAGGGCACGAGCTTGGGGTCCCGCTCCCACAAGGCGTGCTTCTCCCAGTATGGGGTCGGGCCCACGACGTAGCCGTCGTTCGCCGCCATCCACTTGTCGTACTGCGGCCGGTCCATGAACCAGCGCAGGAACTCCTTGGCCACCTGCTGGTTCTTCGAATACTTCATGACCGAGCGACCCTGACCGCCGATGTTGTAGAAGCGTCCGCCCGGCCCCTTGGGCATGTGGCCGTGGTTCGTGACCTTGGCGATGTCGGGGAACTGCCGCTTGGCGACGAAGTAGATGCTCGCGCCATTGATCGTCCCCGAGATCGTCCCGGCCAGATATGCGCGGTTGTTGCTGGAGTCGTCCCACGCGAGCCCGCCCTCGTCGAGGCAGTCCTTCCAGAACGCGACGGTGAACTTCACGGCCTCGATCGTCTCCTTGCTGTTGATGACGACCTTCCCTTTGTCATCGGTCTCGGCGCCACCGAAGCCCCAGGTCACCGAGTAGGCCCAGTTGTTGGGGTCGCCGAGGCTGTGGCCGAAGGCCTGACCGAGCGGGCGGCCTTTCTTCTTGAGCTCGATGCCGACTTTGCGAAGCTCGTCCCAGGTATCCGGGAACTTCGTGGCCCCGGCTTCCTTGAACCAGTCGTCGCGATACGTCCAGGTCGAGGGAACCGAGCACAGCGGCACGGCCTTCCATCGGTTGTCGACGACGCTCACCTTGCGGTTGTGCTCGTAGTAGGCGCCGTCCCGCTTGGCGATCTCCTCGGCCACGTCGTCCACGTCGGCCAGGCCGTCGGCGTAGAGGTGAGGCCAGTTGGAGATCATCATGATGATGTCGGGCCCGGATCGGGTCTCGATGGCCGACGCGATGCGGGGATTCAGATCGTTCATGTTGATCTGATCGACGGTGACCTCGACGCCCGCCAGCTTGCCGAACTCGGCCGCGAGACGCTTGAACTCGACGTCGGAGGCCGGCACGAAGCTCACCCATTCCAGGACGTTGAGCCTCGTTCCCTTCGGAAAGCTTGGGGCCTTCTGCGCCGCGACAATGGCCGGAATGCCGCCCGCGGCGACCCCGGTCGCCGCGCCCGCCATCACCCTGAGAAATGCTCGACGATTCCCGACCTGCGAGCTTTCCTGGTGCGCCATGGCTTCCTCCTACCCAGGGCAGCCGGTCCGACGGTGGCGAGATGGAAGCACCGCGCGCTACCCATGTCAAGGAGGCCGGCCGTCGCGTCGCGTTCTGATGCGGCTGTGCAACCGGGAACCGCCACGCCCACTCTAACCCGTGACGAGAACACGCGGCTCGACGGCGTGGAGGCCCAATCTCTGTGCACGGCCCAAGACATCTCCGTCGACACGCCTGCAACCTTTACAGGTGAGGGCCCATGCGAGCGTGGACGGCGAGACGGCTGGGGGTCGGTGCGTTCGGACTGGCGTGCGTCGTGCTCGTCTTCGGATCGATCTCGGTCCAGCGCATGGCGGATCTTGGCGAGGCGATCCAGTCGGTGGATCGCACCCTGATGCTGCGCGAGGAGACGGAAGCCTTTCTCTCGCTCCTGAAGGACGCCGAGACCGGGCAGCGGGGCTTCGTCGTCACCGGCGATCGACACTACCTGGCGCCCTATGACGCGGCGCAGGCCTCGGTCGGCCGCCAGCTCGAACGGCTCGGCGGGCTGACTGGCGAGATGCCGGACCAGCACGCGCGCGTCGTCGCGCTGGAGAGCCTGGTCCGGCGCAAGCTCGACGAGCTGCGCGACACGATCATGGCGCGGGAGCGCGCCGGCTTCGCGGCGGCGGCTCAGATCGTGGCGACCGGCCAGGGCAAGCACGTCATGGACGAGATCCGCAGCGTCATCGACGAGATGCGAGCGGAGGAGGCCGGGCTCCTCGTCGAGCGCCGCGCCGTCGCCGCGCGCGACGCCCGGCTGGCGACGGCCACGACCCTCGGCGGCCTCGCCGTCGCCTTCGGGCTGCTCGTGGCGGCGGGGCTCCTGCTGAATAGCGCCGTCCTGGCGCGCGAGCGCGAGCACGCCGCGCGGACCACGGCCCAGGCCCTCGCGGCGGTCCTCGCCGAATCGGAGGCATGGCTGAGAATCACCCTGGCGAGCATCGGTGATGCCGTCGTCGCCTCCGACGAGCACGGCCGCGTGAAGCTGATGAACCGGGTGGCCGAGTCGTTGACCGGATGGAGCGAGGACGACGCGAGCGGCCGCGCGCTGGCGGACGTCTTCGTGATCGTCAACGAGCAGTCGCGGCGGCCGGTCCCGAACCCCGCCGACACGGTCCTCCAAGACCGGAAGGTCGCGGGGCTCGCGAACCACACCATCCTGATCGCGAAGGACGGTCGTGAGATTCCCATCGACGACAGCGCGGCGCCGATCCTGACCGCGGACGGCGCGCTGCTGGGGGTCGTGCTCGTCTTCCGCGACATCAGCGGCCGCCGCCAGCTCGAGCGCGAGCGCGCGGTGCTGCTCGACAACGAGCAGAAGGCCGGCCGCGCGAAGGACGTGTTTCTCGCGGCGCTGTCCCACGAGCTGCGAACGCCTCTCACCGCCGTGCTCGGGTGGGTCAAGATGCTGCGCGCCGGCCTGATGACGGACAAGGCCGCCACCGAGCGCGCCCTCGACGTCATCGAGCGCAACGCGCGGCACCAGGGCCGCCTGATCGACGACCTCCTGGACGTCAGCCGCATCGTGAACGGCAAGCTCGCGCTGCAGACGGGACCGGTCGATCTCGCCCGGCTCGTCGAGAGCGCCGCCGACTCGATGCGCCCGTCGGCCGATCTGCGCGGAATCAGCCTCACACGCGTCGTCGACCGCACCATCGGGACCGTCCAGGGCGACGCCGCCCGTCTGCAGCAGATCGTCGGCAACCTCCTGTCGAATGGCGTGAAGTTCACGCCCACCGGCGGCGGCGTGGAGGTGCGGCTCGTCGGCGCTCACGATCGCGCGCGCATCATCGTCACCGACACCGGCCGGGGCATCGATGCCGCGTTCCTGCCGCACGTGTTCGAGGCGTTCCGGCAGGCGACCGGCGCCACGGGGCGGGCCGACCCCGGCCTCGGCCTCGGGCTGGCGATCGTGCGTTACCTCGTCGAGCTTCACGGTGGGACGGTGAGCGCGAGCAGCGAGGGGCACGGCAAGGGGGCGACGTTCATGGTGGAGCTGCCGCTGGCACGCGCCGCCGACGACGTCGAGACCGAGACGGAGTCCGTGTCCGACGGCAGCGGCGGCGACCTCGAGGCGCTGCGAGGACTGCGGGTGCTGGTGGTGGACGACGACGCGGACGTCCGCGACCTGGTCAGCGCCGCGCTGTCGCACTACGGCGCCAGGGCGGCCGCGGTCGGCTCCGGCGTCGACGCGCGCCGCGTGTTCGCGAAGTCGCCGCCGGACGTCCTCGTCTGCGACATCGCCCTGCCCGACGAGGACGGCGTCGCGCTCATCGCGGAGCTGCGACGGCGCGGGCGGGATCAGGGCGGCGCCGTTCCCGCCGTCGCCATGTCGGCGTACGCGCGGCCCGAGGATCGCGACCGGGCGCTCGCCGCGGGCTTCCAGCGCTATCTGACCAAGCCGGTCGACGTGCTGGAGCTGATGGCGGTCGTGGGCGTGCTCCATCGCGAACGCGCGACCTGACTTGCTTTATCAAGGACAATTGCCGCATGGCACCCCGGTGGGCTGAACGATGGAGACGGCCTGGCGTACGGCTCACGCGCCGGCGGGTCGTCGTCACGCTCGCCGTGCTCGCGGCTCTCTTCCTCGTCTACACGCTGGCCGGGTTCTTCCTCGTTCCCCGGCTCATCGCGACGTACGTGCCGCGCTACGCGCAGGAGCGGCTCGGGCGGCGCGCGCAGATCGGCGAGGTCCGCGTCAACCCGCTGCTGTTCAAGGTCGACATCAGGCAGTTCCGCCTCCAGGAGGCCGACGGGCGGCCGCTGCTCGGCTTCGATCGCCTCTTCGTCGATTTCGAGCTCAGGAGCGTGTTCCGCGCGGCATGGACCTTCGCCGAGATCCGCCTGGAGGCGCCGCGCGTCGATGCGGTGATGGGCCCCGATGGCCGCCTGAACATCGCCGAGCTGCTGGACGCCTTGCCGAAGGGCGAGCCGGCGCCGGAGCCGGCGGCGCCGCCGCGAGTGTTGCTGCATCACGCGGTGGTGCGCGGCGGCCTCGTGTCGTTCACGGATCGCTCGCACGGCGCGCCGCAGACCGCCGCGGTACAGCCGATCAATATCGAGCTTCACGACGTGACGACGCTACGCGACCGCCGCGGTCCGTACGCGGTCTCGGCGACGCTGGAGGGCGGCGGGGTCGTGAGCTGGGACGGGCAGGTGTCGCTCGTGCCGGTGGCGTCCACCGGGCGGCTCGACCTCCGCGGCTTCCCGCTGGCCACCGCGTGGCGCTTCGTGCAGGAGAACATCGCCGTCGCCGAGCCGACCGGTCAGCTCGATGCGAACCTGCGCTATCAGTTCGCGTATCGGGACGGCGCGACGTCGCTGAAGGTGGATGGGGTCGAGGTGGCGGTCACGGGCCTCACACTGAAGGAGCGCGCCAGCAAGGCGCCGCTGCTGGCCGTGGACAGGATGGACGTGATCGCGGCGCGGGGCGACGTGATCGCGCGCGAGCTGATCGTGCCGGAGGTCTCCGTGAGCCGGGGGCGGGTCGCGGCGACGCTGGCTCGGGATGGGAGCGTGAACTGGCAGAGCCTGGTGACGACACCGGCCAGCGCCTCGCCGCCCGTGGCGTCGCCGGCCGCGGTCGCCGAGACGCCTCCCTGGCGACTCGCCGTCGAGAAGCTGCGGGTGGACGACGTCGCGCTGTCCTTCGTCGACGAGAGCCGCGCGGCGCCGCTCGCCCTCGACGTCGGAGGACTGAGCCTCGGACTCTCGGCGCGGCTCGAGAGCGGGCCGTCGGGCCTGGCCGGCGTGGCGGACAACCTCGGTCTCACGCTCGCGCGCGTGGCGGTCCGAGAAGGGGCCGCGGCGAAGACGCCGCTGGTCGCGCTCGAGCGGATCGCGGTGGAGGGTGGCCGCGTGGATCTGGGCGCGCGCCAGGTCACGGCGTCTCGCGTCGCCGTCAACGGCGGCGCGACCACGGTGGTCCGTGACGCCGACGGCACGCTTCCGCTGCTCGCGGTGCTGCGCCCCGCCGAGCCGCTGAAGCCCATCCGCGTGCCGGCATCTCGGCCGCCGGCCCCGGCGCCGCCGGCCAAGCCGTGGAGCGTCGCGCTCGAAAAGCTCGAGCTCGCCGACCACCGCGTCGCGATCACCGACCGCGGCGTCTCGCCCGCCGTCGAGATCGGCCTCGCCGAGCTGAAGGCGAGCGTCCGTGACGTGCGCACCGACGGCAAGAAGCCGTGGCCCTTCGACGCGAGCTTCCGTGTCGTGCAGGGAGGCCGCCTCATCGCGCGGGGCAGCGTGGCGCCCGATGGTCGCGCGGCCGACGCGACGCTGACGCTCACGCGGCTTGCGATGACGCCGGCGCAGCCCTACATCGCCCGGACGGCCGCGGTCGTGCTGCGCTCGGGCGACGTGTCGACCGCGGGGCGGCTGACCTATCGCGCCGGCGCCGAGAGCCCCTCGGTGACCTACACCGGCTCTGCCGACATCGACCGCGTGGCCGTGATGGAAGCCGAGATCCCTGAGCCGGTGGTCGCCTGGAAGTCGCTGCACGCCGAGACGGTCCGATTTGGCCTCGGCCCCGATCGGCTGGAGATCGACGAGGTCCGGCTGACGGAGATGGACGGGCGGCTCGTGATCTTCCGGGACAGGACCCTCAATGTCGCGAAGCTGATGAAGCCGGCGGAGACGCCGCCGACGGCTGCGCCCGCGCCCAGCGCGCTGCCCACGACCGCGGCCGGGCGCGAGCCGGACCCGACGTTTCCGGTGACCGTCCGTCGGGTGCGGCTCGACAACAGCTCGATGGACTTCGCCGATCTCAGCCTCGTGCTCCCGTTTGCCACCCGCATCCACGCGCTGAACGGTGTCGTCGCCGGGCTCGGGTCCGATGCGAACAGCCGCGCCACCGTGAAGCTCGACGGACGGGTGGACGAGTCCGGCCTCTTCAAGGCGGACGGCGCGCTGAACGCGCTCCAGCCGAAGGTCTTCACGGACCTCGCGGTGATCTTCCGCAACGTGCCGATGTCGACGCTGTCGCCGTACAGCGCCACCTTCGCCGGGCGGCGCATCGTGGCCGGCACGATCGACCTCGATCTCGAGTACAAGATCGATCACAGCGAGCTTCTGGGGGAGAACAAGGTCGTTTTACACAAGCTGCAGCTCGGCGAGCGCGTCGAGAGCCCGGGCGCGATGAAATTGCCGCTGGACCTCGCCCTCGCCATCCTGACTGACGCCGACGGACGCATCGACATCGCACTGCCGGTGCGCGGCAACGTCGACCAGCCCGAATTCAACTATGGCCGCGTCATCTGGCAGGCGCTGGTCACCGTGATCACGAAGGTGGCGACGGCGCCCTTCAGGGCGCTCGGCGCGCTTTTCGGCGGCGGCAGCGGCGGCGGGGAGAAGCTGGAGGCTATCGAGTTCGAGCCGGGCCGCGACGTGGTGCTCCCGCCCGAGCGCGAGAAGCTCAAGCACGTCGGCGAGGTGCTGGGCAAGCGGCCGCAGCTCAAGCTGACGGTGCACGGCGGCTACGACGCGAAGCTGGACGGCGAAGCACTGCGCGCCTTGCGCGTGCGCCACGATCTCGCGCAGCGGCTCGGGGTGAAGCTGAAGCCGGGAGAGGATCCCGGCCCGGTCGCGTTCGACGACGCGAAGACGCAGCGCGCGCTCGAGGCGCTGCTGACCGAGCGCGGCGGCGGCAAGGCCGTCGACGAAGTCGTGGCGCGGTACGGAAAGAGCAGCGGCAAGAAAGCCGATCGCGCCAACCGGGTGTGGGCACTCGTGGGCCGCGGCGGTGGCGACCGTGGGCTCTACGAGGCGCTCTATCAACGGCTCGTCGAGATGGCGCCGCTGGCCGAGTCGGAGCTGACGGCGCTTGCACAGCGCCGCGGCGAAGCCGCCGTCCACGCGCTCAACGAGGGCGCCGGCGCGGCGGCGGCACGCGCCCAGGTCGGTGACACCGAGGTCGCCGGCGGTGCTGAGCGCAAGGGCATCCCGACGCGTCTCGAGCTCGGCGCCGTCGGCGCCTGAGTCCGCCCCGCTCGGTCCGGTCAGTCTGTTACCGCTGCCCTGCCGTCATCGGTGGTCAGAAACGAGCCTCCGGAGCGGAGCGGGTAGATAATATGAACTCCAGAGCCTATTTACGGAGCATCCATTCCGGGCATGCCGTTTGCGGTACCAAGACCCCATGAGCGAGCACGCCTCGATCCTCGTCGTCGACGATGAGCCGCACGTCAGTGACATGCTGCAGGAGTTCTTCCTCGAGCTGGGGTACGCGGTCGATGTGGCGACCACCGGCGACGAGGCGGTGCGCCGGGCTTCGTCGAAGCGGCCCGATGCCGTGATCCTCGATATGCGTCTGCCCGACACGACCGGCGATCAGCTCCTCACGAGATTGCGCACGCTGGACGGGTCAGTTCCGATCGTCATGCTGAGCGGTGATACCGACGACGATGTCGCGCGTCGCACGGTCGCGGCCGGCGCGTTCCAGTATCTGCAGAAGCCGTTCGACTTCGAGCTGCTGCAGCAGACCATCACGCGGGCCGTGGTGGCGGGGCGCGAGCATCACCGGCTCGCGACCGTCGGTGCGTGACGCGATGAATGACGGCACGCGTTCGTCGGCACGCTGCGCCCTCTGCGGTAAGAGCCTGGACCCTGCCGACCCGAGGGTCGGCGTCCCGGATCTGCTGATCGAGATGCACGAGTCCTGCTATCGCCCCCCCCTCGAAGAGGGACCTCGGCGGGACGCCGCTTCATCTGCCGGGAGCTGACCCCGGGACCGCCCAAAAGTACTCGAATCTCATGGCGATCGGGTGCGCCGATCGCCTATAGTGGAATCAATGGCCTCCGTGACGGCCCTCGTCAGTCACCAACCATTGTTGACCACCCATTTCTCGGCTGAGTAGCCCCGGCTTCAGAACGCTCACAGCCCGGTTCCCCGTGCCCGAGAACCCAGAAGCCCCACTCAGTCTGCAGTTGCGTCGGCGGCTGCGGTTCGTGGTCCTTCTCGTCACCATCGTGATCGGGGTGGGCGCGTCTGGCACCTGTTACGTGCTCGGGGTCCGCCCCACCGCGGCCTTCTTCGCCCTCGTCTCGCTGACGGCGAGTGTGCTGGCCCTCCTGGTGTACGTCTTGCCGCTGGCGGTCGTCGCGCAGATGGAAGCCCGGAACCGACGGCTGGTGGCCGAGCGAGAGACGCTCGCGATGATCGAGCGGGAATTGACGGCGGAGCTGGAGCTCGACCGTCTGCTCCGATTGATCGTCGACCATGCCAGCGCGCTGTTCAGCGGCAATGGCGCCATCTATCTGCTCGACGCCGAGAACAAGCTCGTGCCGCGCGCGTGGGCGGACGGCGGCGCCTTCAGTTATGTCCATATCCCGTTGGGCCAGGGACTGGTCGGGACGTCCGCCAAGCTCCGGCAGCCGCTTCGCATCGACGACTATCCGACCTCGCCCTACGCGCTGGCCGAGTTCGTTGCCATCGGGCTTCGCTCGGCGATCACGCAGCCTCTGCTCATCCGTGACCAGGTGCTCGGCGTGATCGCCATGAACCGGCTCGGGGACAAGGCGCGTGCGTTTTCGAGCGACGACGTGGAGCGACTGAAGAGCTTTGCGGCGCAGGCGGCGATCGCGCTCGAGAACGCCCGCCTGTTTGCCGAGAATCGCCGCCAGGTCGAGACCCTCTCCGTGCTCCACGAGCTATCTCGGGCGGTGACGGGCGAGCTCGAGCGGACGGCCCTCGTCGAGGCGATCGGACGCGAGGTGGCACGCGTGTCCGGCGTCATCGAGATCTTCGTCGTCTTGAAGACCGGAGCCGACGAGGCGACCGCGGTCGCGCTGCACAGCCCGGCCGGACGGGAATCGATCGATGTCGACAAGGCGCAGAAGCTTGCGCTCATGGTGCTGCAGGCCGCGCGTCCGGTGAGGATCGACGCGGCCCTCGTGGGCGTCGACCGTGCGGGGGACGCTCAGAGCTGGCTCGGGGTCCCGATGAGCGGCGGCAACGCCGATTATGGAACGCTCCTGGTCGCCAGCGATGGGTCGTTCACCGAATCCGACGAGCGGCTGTTGGCTGATATCGGCCAGCTGGCCGGCCTGGCGCTGAGCAGCGCGCGGTTATTCGAGGAGCGCGGCCAGGCGTATGCCGAGCTCGCGGCGGCTCAGGACAGCTTGTTGCGGGCGGAAAAGCTGCGCGCGCTCGGGCAGATGGCGTCCGGGGTCGCGCACGACTTCAACAACTTGCTGGCGGCGATCTCCGGCCGCACGCAGCTCCTCCTCGGTCGCATCGACGACCCCGTCCAGAAACGGTGGCTCCAGGCCATCAAGCGGGCCGCCGATGATGGCGCCCAGACCGTGCGCCGCCTCCAGGAATTCACGCGAGTCCGACGCGATCAGCCGTTCGTCGCGGTCGACCTCAATGAGATCATTCGCGGCGCCCTCGAAGTCACCGAGACCCGATGGCGAGAGGACGCGCAGAGCCGGGGCATCGTCATTGCCGTCGAGACGGCGCTGCCCCCGCTTCCCCCTATCGGTGGTGACGCGGTCGAGCTGCGCGAGATGATGACGAATCTCATTCTGAACGCCGTGGATGCGATGCCGCAGGGCGGTCGTCTGCGGCTCAGTTCCTCGGCGGACGACACGGAGGTGGAGACGAGGATCGAGGACACCGGGATCGGGATGACCGAGGAAGTTCGCCAGAAGCTGTTCGACCCGTTCTTCACGACCAAAGGACCCCAGGGCACGGGACTCGGGCTGTCGATCACGTACGGGATCGTCACGCGCCATGGCGGACGGATCGTCGTCGAGAGCGAGCCGGGCCGGGGCTCGTCCATCCGTCTGCGGTTTCCGACGCGTACCGACCTCGGGGAGGCCGCAGGCGCCGCGCCCGAGCCGGCGCTCACCGGCGTACGACCGCTGCGGTGCCTCGTCGTCGATGACGACGAGGAGGTCGCCGGTGCGCTCGCCGATCTGCTCTCGTCCCGCGGACACGAGGTCGTCGTCGTCACGAAGAGCACGGACGCGCTGAGCCACGTCGTTCGTGAACGATTCGACATCGTGTTCAGCGATCTCGCCATGCCCGACATGTCGGGCTGGCAAGTGGCCCAGGCGGTCAAGGCGGCGTCGCCCGCTCTGCCCGTGGTCCTCATCACGGGATTCGGCGTGGAGCTGTCGCCCGAACAATGCCGGGCCAATCATGTGGACGCCGTCCTGGCGAAGCCGGTCGCGCTCGGCGAGCTCCTCGCGGTGGCGGCGCGCCTCACTCAATAATCCTGGGGGCGCCGC
The DNA here is from genome assembly GCA_003220335.1 of Candidatus Rokuibacteriota bacterium. Taxonomy (GTDB): domain Bacteria; phylum Methylomirabilota; class Methylomirabilia; order Rokubacteriales; family CSP1-6; genus AR12. The sequence goes on along the minus strand of QHSB01000154.1, from coordinate 4,140 downwards.
CGCTCCAGCCCCTCTCTCAGACCGCCGGGCGGCCATCCCGCGGAAGAGGCGGGCGGACGGTGGGGCCCGAGAAGAGCACGGTCACCACGATTTCGAGCGGGAAGTCGCCGAAGATCCCGTGGCAGCCAATCGCCGTCCGCGTGGGCAACCCGCGCTCTCCATAGAGCTCGACGAAGAGGTCGACGGCGCCGTTGATGACCCGAGGCTGCTCGGCGAATCCGGGATACGAGTTGACGAAGCCGAGGACCTGGATGATCCGCTCGACCCGATCGAGATCACCGAGCGCGTACTTCATGGCTCCGAGACTGACGAGGGCGGCATAGCGGGCGGCCTCCTGCCCGTCGGAGACGGTCAGGTCCTTGCCGAGAAACCCTTGCCGAAAGGGTTTCCCGTCCTTCAGGGGGACTGTTCCGGAGAGGTAGAGGACGTTCTGTACCGCGACGTGGGAGACGAACTTGGCGCCGGACGGATTCGTTCGATAGAGCTGCTCGAGGTCGGGCAGAACGAGACCGAGGCCCTCCAGCGTCTTTTCGATGATCATGGCGTCCTTTCAGCCTGAGGATCGAGCGTCCGCGGCGCGAGCGCTTCCATCTGGCGCAGCAGGTCGGTGATGGAACACGCGGGAAGCTGGAACGTGGGATCGAGGAACACTTCGGTGACGCCGGCGTCCTCATACCGGCGAACATCATCTCGAATGTCCTGGAGCGAGCCCCAGAACACGGTCCGGTTGCGTCCCTGGGGCGTGGACGTCACCTTGAACGATCCGCGCGAGGCGATGATGAGGCTCATCGGATCGCGCCCGGCGCGCTCCGCATGCTCGCGAACGCGGGCAATGGTGTGAGCCAGCTTCTCCGGCGCCATGTTGCCACCGGTGTAGCCATCGCCGAGCCGGCCCGCCCGCCGGAACGCGGCCTCGCTGTACCCGCCGATCAGGAGCGGAGGGCGTGGCTTCTGGACCGGCTTGGGCTCGACCCGCGAGGTCGGCACGAAATAGAAGGCCCCCTTGAATTTCACCTCGTCTTGCGTCCACAGCGCGTCGAGGCATTCGATGAACTCGTCGATCCGCGCGCCCCGCTGTTCCCATGGCGTGCCCGCCGCGTCGTACTCGTCCCGCGACCAGCCGATACCGAGTCCCACCGTGAGCCGGCCTCGAGAGATCACGTCGAGGGTGGCGAGTTGCTTGCCGAGCACGACGGGGGAATAGAATGGCGCGACCAGAACGCTCGTCCCGAGTCGAACCCGCTCGGTCTGCGCGGCGATGAAGGCCAGAGTGACGATGGGGTCGAGCGTAGACCGGAATGGCTCTGGCCACGCCTCGTTCGGGGCGCCGTAGTACGAATTCAGGGGAGCAACGGGACAGAGAAGCCGCTGGAAGACCCACAACGAGCGATAGCCGAGCGCCTCGGCGTGCCGAGCGAGCACGCTCACGTTGTCGGGTGTGGCACCGGTGCCGCCCACCGGGAGACCAAAGCCAAGCCTCATCCCACCGCCTATTGACGCTTAAAGGTTCGGTGCGGCGTCGCTGGCGCAGTGCGCACGATCGTAGGTGAAGAACGAAAGGTCAGTCAACTTATTTTATCGATTTCTCCTGCCTGATCGATTAAAGTCCAAAAGCTTGGGGATGAACGTCCGTTCCGCTGCGAGCCAGTCCCTCGTCGCCACCTTCGTGACGCTGGGCCTGGCGTATGGCGTGTGGTATGCATATTCGGTTTTCCTCGTTGTCCTGGCCGAGGAGCTCCATTGGAGCCGCTCACTCGTGGCTGGCGCATTTGCCGTCTTCGCCCTAGTCCACGGGCTGTCGAGTCCTCCTTTAGGCTGGCTCGCTGACCGGGTTGGCCCGCGCCGCGTCTTCATGACGGGCGGGGCTGTCTTGGCCCTCGCCTTGATCATCGATGGCGCGATCACGCGCCCGCTGCACCTCTATCTCGCCTTCGGTATCCTGACGTCGCTCGGCGTCACCGCGACGGCCTTGGTCCCTTCCGTCATTCTGATCCGGGGTTGGTTTCCCCGACATTTTGGGACGGCGCTCGGTATCGCATCGGCCGGAATCGGCGTGGGGATCTTCGCCGTGGTTCCGTTCTGTCAGGTGATGATCGACGCGATCGGATGGCGATGGGCGTTTCGGATACTCGGTATCGTCATCGCCCTGTGGACGATTCCGGCCGCGTTGATCCTCGTGCGTGACCCTCCTCCTTGCTCGGCCGACGACGCACGCCGGCCCACGGAAGAGCCAACCCTGGCCGGAGCACTCGCACACGGTCCGTTCTGGGTGCTCGCGATCGCTCAGTTCTGCGGTAACTTCGTGTGCCAGATGCTTCTCGTTCACCAGGTGGCGTTCCTCGTCGACCAGGGCATTCCGGTGATGATCGCGGCGAGCGCCGGCGGACTCGTCGGTCTCTCGAGCGTGTTCGCCAAGGTGGGCAGTGGCTGGGCGGCCGATGTCATCGGCCGCAGGCCGACCTTCACGACCGGCATGGTGTTCGTGTTGCTGAGCGTCGGCCTGCTCGACGTCATCGCGCTGAGTCCGCATTCCACGCTCGTCTACATCTATGGCGTGCTGATGGGCATCGGCTATGCGGCGACGGTCCCCATCATGCCGACGGTCATCAGTCATGTCTTCGGGCACGCGCGGTTTGGCGCGATCTTCGGTGCCCTGCATCTTGCGAACGCCGTCGGCGGGGCCGTCGGAGCCTGGCTGGCGGGCGTCGTGTTCGACACGACCGGAAGCTACACCGCCGCCTTCGCGGCCGCCGCGATCGCGGCGGTCATGGCCATCGGTGCGGTGTGGATGGCGCAACCCACTCGTGTGCTGGAACAGCGCGCCGAGCAGTAGCCCTCGACCATGAAGGTCGTCTTGAGAGTTGCCGCCGGGATACTCGTCGCTGTGCTGGTCGGTTGCGCGACGCCCGAGACCCAGCCATCGGCAGCGGTCACGAGCCTTGTTCCCAATGTGCAGCGGTGGTTCAGGGTCAATTGGACGGCGGAGCCGGAGCGCGATGGCGAGCGCCGGCTGCGTGGCTACGTCGAAAGCGCGCTTGGCGAGCCCGCGAACAAAGTCCAGTTGCTTGCGCTGGCGCTCGATGCCTCTGGCAACGTCGTTGGGCAGCGTCTGCAGTGGGTGCCCGAAGTGATCCCGCCCTTTGGCCGCGTGTACTTCGAGATCCCGAAAATGCCGCCAGCCGCCCAGTACCGAGTCACCGTGTGGGCATACGACCGGATCAAGGGTGGCGGCGGGGCCGGGTTGCCAGCTCTCCGCGTCGCGAGTTACCGTCCCACGGTCGTCAGAAACGTCTCCGCATTCCTCCGTAGCACCTTGTCGAGCACGTCCTCGCCGTAGCCCTCGGACTTCCAGTCGGCGAGCAGACGCTCGTAGCCCAGCAGCGGATAGTCGGCGCCGAACATCACGCGGTCCTGCAATCGGCGGCCGATCTCCAGCTTCAGATCGGGCGCGAAATAGCGCGGCGACCAGCCATGCAGCTCGTACCAGAGGCTGGTCTTGTGCAGCAGGATCGCGATCATCTCGGTCTGCCACGGCCACGCCGGGCGCGAGGCGACGATGATCAATTCGGGATGGCGGGCGGCGACCTCGTCGAGATGGCGCGGATGGCTGGCGTCCAGGCGCACGCCGCCGCCGCCGGGCTGGCCGGCGCCCAGGCCGGTGGTGCCGACCATGATCAGCACCGGGGCGCGCGCCTCGATGCAGCGGCGGTAGAGCGGCTCATAGCTTGGATCGTCGGCCGGAACGTTGAATCCTGAGCCGGGCACGCCGAGGCCAACTACGCCGGGGGCGGCGCGCAGGCAGCGGTCCAGCTCGTCGACGGCGTCGCGGCCGTGGCGCGGGTCGATGTGCAGCCAGTGGCCGAGGATGACGTCGGGGTGCGCGCGCTGCGTGGCGAAGGCGTAGTCGTGCAGTGCACGCGCCTCCTCGATGGACTGCGACATCCGCACGCCGAGGTCGAGCATGACGCGCACGCCGGTCTTGCGAAAGTGCTCGGCCATCTCGGCCTCGCTCACGTAGCGCGGCGTGGACTTGAAGACGCGCTCCTGCTGGGCCAGCTCCTCGGGCGTCTGGAACGGGTAGCCGCGCCGCGTGCCCCAGTGCGAGTGCATGTCGAGGATCACGCGCAGCCCCGGCGCACG
>QHSB01000153.1 GCA_003220335.1 Candidatus Rokuibacteriota bacterium | reverse complement strand
GTCGAGGGCTGGGGCAACGTCGATCCGACTCCGGGCTATTCGCTCGTGTCGGCCGTCGACGTCCACGATGTCGTCGCGCGGCTCGCGCCGGCGCTCGTGGGCGCCGATCCCTTCAACCTCCATCGCGCGCTCGCGCTCATGGACGACGAGCTGGCCGAGGGCTTCGAGGCCAAGGCCGCGATCGAGATGGCCCTGCTCGACGTGAAGGGGCGCGCGCTCGAGGTGCCGGTCCACTCGCTCCTCGGCGGCGCGCTGACCCGCGAGGTGACGCTGAACGCGTGGATCGGGGCGGTGCCGCCCGCGCAGGCCGCGGTCGAGGCCGGCGAGTGGCTGCGTCGCGGGTTCACGACTGCGAAGATCAAGATCTCGGGCGGCGGCGACGAGGGCATCGCGCGGGTCGCCGCCGTGCGCGCGGCCGTCGGAGACCGCCTGGCGCTGCGCGTCGATTTCAACGAGAGCCTGACCCGCGTCGACGCGGTGCCGTTCATCCGGCGACTCGAGCCGTACGCGCTGACGCTCGTCGAGCAGCCGATCACGCGGACCGACATCGCCGGTCTGGCCGAGATCCGGCGGGCGATCGGCATCCCGCTCATGGCCGACGAGAGCGTGACGGGGCCGGCCTCGCTGATCGAGATCATCCGCCTCGAGGCCGCGGACATCGTGAAGGTGAAGGTGATGAAGCAGGGGGGACTCACGCGCACGCGACAGATGATCGAGTGCGCGGCGGCCGCCGGTCTTCGGGTCATCGTCGGCCACGGCTTCGGCCTGACGCTGTCGACGCTTGCGGAGGCCGCCGTGGCCGCGACGAGCGCCGCCGTCCTGCCGGGCTGCGAGGCCGTCGGTCCGCTGAAGATGGCCGGCGACGTGGTGGCCGAGCCGGTGAAGCTCGACCGCGGTGTGCTCCGCCTCACGGATGCGCCCGGCCTCGGCGCGACGATCGATCCCGACGCGCTCAAGCGCTACCGCGTCGCCCGCTAGAACGGAGACGCGTCTGCCTGCAACAATTCGTAATAACTCGATCATATTGGCGACAACCTTCTTCCGTAGCGTCCTGCGGCACACGGTATTCGCCTTCACGAAGCTCACACTCGCCCGGAGGTCGCCATGAGGTTGTGCGCCGCGCTCTCGACCATCCTCGCCACCATCGTGCTTGCCGGTGCATCCGCCCCTGCCGCCGCCGATGATCGCGGGCGCTCGCACTCCCGGCTCGAGATCACGACGCTCTCCACCGGCCCCGATCGTGTGAGCGGAGGGGACGTTCTCGTCGGCGTCAACGTTCCCGCGGCCACCGCACTCTCGGAGGTCGAGGTGTTCCGGAACGGAACCGAGGTGACCGGCGTCTTCGTGCCGGACGCGGCCCACCACGTCCTGATCGGGCTCGTGAGCAGCCTGACGGACGGGCGAAACGTCCTCACCGCCGCCACCCGGGGCACGAAGCCGTCGCTCAACGCGCGGCTCGAGATCCAGAACTTCCCGATCTCCGGCCCCATCTTCTCGGGGCCGCACCAGGTTCCGTGGATCTGCGAGACCGATACGTCGGGCCTTGGTCCCTCGTCGGACGCGCACTGCACCGTCCCTGTCCGATATGAGTGGTTCTACCGGTCGACGGCAAACACCTTCAAGCCTCTCCCCTCGCTGACCCCGCCGTTCCCCCCCGACCTCGCGCAGACGACGACCATCGACGGGCGCACGGTCAACTACATCGTGCGGGTCGAGTCCGGCACCATCGACCAGTCGATCTACCGGATCGCCATCCTCGACGACCCGACAGCGCCGATCTCCAACCCGTGGTCGCCCGGCGGCAAGAAGCCGGGCCCGGGCTGGAACGGCAAGCTCAGCTTCCCGTTCGGCGGCGGCTGCGGCCCCGCGTACCGGTCCGGACGCAACCTGGTCACCTCCGCGCTCTCGCACGACCCGCTCAGCCTGGGCTTCGCGGTCGCCTTCGGGACGCGGAACACGCTCGGCAACGGCTGTGACGACGTCGTCTCCGCCGAGACGTTGATGATGATCAAGGAACGCTTCGTCGAGCAGTACGGCATCCCCAAGTTCACGATCGGCTCCGGCGGGTCGGGCGGCTCCATCCAGCAGCACCTGATCGCCCACAACTACCCCGGTCTCCTCGACGCGCTGACCCCGGGCATCTCGTACCCGGATATCGCCTCGGTCGTGGTCGACGTCCTCGACTGCAGAATCCTCGACAACTACTTCGACACCATCGCCAATCCCGCCGCCTGGCCGGGCAGCCGCCGCAGCAAGGTGGACGGCTATGCCGTGTCGACCGGTGTCACGCCCGGCAACACCGTGTGCCAGAACGGGTGGAGCGGCTTCGCCAACGGCTGGCAGAATCCCACCGCCCGCTTCGATCCCGTCGTGCCGCTCGCCGTCCGCTACGATCCCGTCACCAATCCCACCGGTGTTCGCGCCACGTTCTGGGACGGGCAGGTCAACGTCTTCGGCATCGACACGCACACCGGCTTTGCGCGTTCCGCCTACGACAACGTCGGCATCCAGTACGGCCTCGACGCCCTGAATGCCGGCGACATCACGAAGCAGGAGTTCCTGGATCTCAACGCGAAGATCGGCGGCCTCGACATCGACGGCAACATCGTGCCGCAGCGCACGGAAGGAAGTCTGGAGGGGATCGACATCGCGTACCGCACCGGGAGAGTCGTCACGTCGGGCGAGAACCTGACGCTCCCGATCATCGATACGCGTGACTACCGTGACAACAACGCCGACATCCACACCCGCATACGGACGTTCATGTTCCTCGATCGGCTCAAACGGGCGAACGGAACGACCGCGAACCAGGTCAACTGGTTGACGGCGCGCAGCGCAGTGATCCCGAACCTCGCGCGGATGGCGCTCATCGCCCACAACGAGTGGCTCGAGAAGATCCTCGCCGACACCTCGGATGCCCCGTACGCGGTCAAGGTGGTCCGCAACAAGCCGGCGACGCTCAAGGACACCTGCTGGGACGCCGCGGGCGTGGCCCACCAGGAGCCTTTCACGCTGAATCCCTCCAGCGTATGCAACACGCTGTATCCGATCTACGGAACCGTGCGCATCGCTGCGGGCGCCACGCTCGGGGGCGACATCCTGAAGTGCGGCCTGAGTCCGATCGATTTCAAGAGCTACGCCGTGGACTTCACGCCGGCAGAGAAGAGCCGGCTGCGCTCGATCTTCCCTCAGGGCGTCTGCGACTTCTCCAAGCGCGGCGTCAAACAGCGGCCGCTGGCCGGCACCTGGCTCGATTTCAGCGACGGCGACGCTCACGCCGACCGCGACTGACGACGAGCGTTGTGAAACCCGAGGAGGCCACATGAAGACCGTCCGAGTCGGAATGCGGAGCCGCCGCGTGCTCGTCTGGCGCAGCGTGGCGCTGGTTGCCCTCATCCTCGTCGTCACTGCGCCGGCGCTGGCCGACAACAAGCTGCAGATCCTGACGCTGTCGAATCGGCCGGACAAGGTGAGCGGTGGCGATGCACTGGTGCACGTCGTCGCGCCCCCCGGCACGCGGTTGACGGACGTGCGCGTGAGCTTGAATGGTGCCGACGTGACGGGCCAATTCGCCCCGGCGCCGACCGGCCACGGCCTGGTCGGTCTCGTCACCGGCATGACGCCCGGGAAGAACCGGCTCCAGGCGAAAGCCAAGGGGGTGGGCACCGACAATCTCGAGCTCCAGAACCATCCGATCACGGGCCCGGTGTTCTCCGGGCCGCAGGAGACGCCGTTCTTCTGTCAAACGCACCAGTTCCGCCCCTATTCCAACGCGCCGTTCCTGACGCCCGCACAGATCACGGATCCCTGCATGGTGGCCACGCAGGTCGACTATGTGTACCGGTCGCTTCCTCCGAGCCCGGCGTTCAAACGGTTCGATCCGACGGCTCCGCTCCCGACCGACCTCGCGACGACGCTGTCGGGCGCTCCCTATATCGTTCGACTCGAGACCGGGACGATCAACCGGGCGATCTACCAGATCGCGATCCTCGACGATCCGCGAGTGCCCGGACCGGACCTCCGGAACCACGCCGACACCGGCTGGAATGGGCGCCTGGTCTACACGTTCGGCGGCGGGTGCGGCGGCGGCCACTACATCCAGGGCAGCTCGACCGGCGGCGTGCTGAACGACATGATGCTCACGCGAGGCTTCGCGGTCGCGTCGTCGTCGCTCAACGTGCTCGGCAACAACTGCAACGACGTCGTCTCCGCCGAAACGCTGATGATGGTGAAGGAGCACTTCATCGAGACGTTCGGCGTCCCGCGCTACACGATGGGGTTCGGCTGCTCGGGCGGCGCGATCCAGCAGTACATGATCGGTGATAACTATCCCGGGCTCCTCGACGGTCTCCTCCCGCAGTGCAGCTTCCCCGACGTGTACGGCACGGGGACATTCGACGCGCGCCTGCTGCTGAATTACTTCGTCTACGGCGCCGGGGTCCCGTGGACGCAAGATGCTATCCGAGCGGCGTCGGGCTTCGGGACGTTCGGTCAGATCTACACGCAGGCGACCTCGTGGGCGGCGCGAATCGATCCGCTGCCCGTTCGCCCGGGGTTCCCGCCGTCCATCACGGGCTTTCCGGCGAACCAGTCGTCATGGCTGTACAACGCCATCGTCCCGCTGAGCGCGCGCTACGATCCGGACGGCACCCACGGTGGCAGCTCCGCCGGCGCCCGCGCGACGACGTACGACCACAACGTCAACACGTTCGGCCGTGACGAGAACGGCTTCGCGCGCCGACCCCTGGACAACGTGGGCATCCAGTACGGCCTCGCCGCGCTGAACGCGGGTGACATCTCGACCGCGCAGTTCCTCGATCTCAACGAGAAGATCGGCGGCCTCGACATCGACGCGAACTTCATCGGGCAGCGCATGGTCGCCGATCGCAAGGCGACACGCGCCGCCTACGAAACGGGCAAGGTGCTGAACGGCGGCGGCGGCCTCGCCTCGGTGCCGATCCTCGACGTCGACGTGATTTACACGGACCAATCGGCGGCCGGTGACGTCCACATGAAGTACAACCACTTCGTGACGCGTCAGCGCCTGATCAACGCCAACGGCAATGCCGACAACATGGTCATCTGGAGCGGCGTGTTCGGGCCCAGGGCCGGGGTGATCACGGACGCCTTCACATACATGGCCGCCTGGCTGGACAACATCACGGCCGACACCGCGGCCGGTTCGCCCGCGCGCAAGATCGCTCGCAACAAGCCGACGAGTCTCACGGACGGTTGCTGGACGGGCGCGGCGGCGCCGTTCGTCTTCGTCGCGGAGCGGCAGGTCCTCGGCGGGCCGGGCACGTCGACGTGCAACACCCAGTATCCGGGGTACCTGTTCCCGCGCTACATGGCGGGCATGCCGCTGAGCAACGACATCGTGAAGTGTCAGCTGCGCCGGATCGACCTGGCCGACTACCACGTCCGCTTCACCGCCGATCAGCTCGCGCGCCTGGGCCAGATCTTTCCCGACGGCGTCTGCGATTACTCGCGGCCCGGCGTCGATCAGCACGACCTGCTGAGCACCTGGATCACGTACACGGACGTCGGGAAGTTCAAGAAGGACCGCGACGACGACGACTAGGAAGCTCGAGCAGTGCCGTTGGGTGAACAGGAGTCATCGATGATTCGTCGTGTTGCCCCACTCGCGATCATGTGCGGCCTTGCTGTCATCGTCATCGCCGTCGGCGTCCTCGGGGCTTCCGTGTCGCCGGCGAGCGCCGGCGACGACGATGGCGCCCACCTCCGGATCGTCACCCTGTCGACTCGTCCCGACACGGTGAGCGGCGGTGACGTGCTGGTGCGGATCGACGTTCACCGCGATATTCCTCTCAACACGGTGCGGGTGATGGTGAACGGCCACGACGTCACGGGCGTCTTCCAGCCCGAGACGGGCCGTCGGTCGCTCCTGGGCCTCGTGAATGGACTGAACCTCGGAGCGAACACGCTGACGGTGGACGAGACGCGCGGAAAGGGTCACCGCTCGGCGCAGCTGACGCTCACCAACTATCCGATCGCCGGGCCGGTCTTCTCGGGTCCTCACGAGCGGCCCTTCGTCTGCATGACACAGAATTTCCGCGTGCCCTCGGCGGCGACCAGCACGCAGACGCTCGGGAGCCCGCTCGACAGTAATTGCTCGGCCGCGACCCGCGTCGACTACGTCTATCGCACGACCGCCGGCACCTACAAGCTGCTGCCGAATCCGCCGATCCATCCGTCCGATCTTGCGCAGACGACCACGACCCAGGGCAAGACGGTGCCCTACATCGTGCGCGTCGAGACCGGCACCATCAACCGCGCCATCTATCAGACCGCCGTCTTGCACGATCCGACGACGGAGGCGGCGCCCAGTCCGTTCGCGTCGCCCGCGGCATGGAACCGCCGGCTCGTCTACACCCTCGGCGGTGGCTGCGTGGGCGGCTGGTACATCCAGGGAACGAGCATCGGCAACGGCGGCATCCTGGAGCATCTCCATCTCTCGCAGGGCTACGGGGTGGCGTCCTCGACGTTGAACGTCTTCGGCAACAACTGCCAGGAGGTGCTGGCCGCCGAGACGCTGATGATGGTGAAGGAGCGGTTCGTCGAGAACTACGGCGAGGTGTTCTTCACCATCGGCTGGGGGTGCTCGGGCGGATCGGAGCAGAGCCTGCCCATCAGCGACGACTATCCCGGTCTGCTGGACGGTATCGTGCCCGGCTGCAGCTTCCCCGAGGTCACGGCCGCCCAGGTCATGAACATCACCGACGCGGATCTCCTCGACCACTACTTCAAACAGCGAACCGCTCTGACGTGGACCGATCCCGCCAAGGTCGCCGTCTCGGGATACGCCAACGCCGCCACCATCGCGACGATCGGCCCGCCGAACGCGATCCGGGTGAAGGCGCAGGGCGGAACGTGCAACGCGGCCATTCCGCCGAGCATGCGCTACGACAAGGCGACGAACCCGACGGGGGTGCGCTGTGACGTCTACGACCACATGGTGAACATCTTCGGGCGCGACCCGGCGACGGGCTTCGCGCGCCGCCCGCTCGACAACGTCGGAGTTCAATACGGTCTGGCCGCCCTCAACGCCGGGACCATCACGAAGCAGCAGTTCCTCGACCTCAATCAATTCATCGGCGGCTACGACAACGACGGTAACTACGTGGCCACGCGCACGGTCGGCGACCTCGAGGCCCTGCGGATCGCATACCGGACAGGGCGGGTGACCTACGGCGGGGCCGGCATGGTGAAGACGCCGATCATCGACTATCGCGGCTACGTGGACGAGCAGCCAGCCGGGAACGTGCACCAGCGGTTTCACTCGTTCTCGATGCGGGAGCGGCTGCTCGATGCGAACGGAAACTTCGACAATCACGTGATGCTCACCGAGGACGGCGCTTCTTTCGGCCTCTACGGCGACGCCAGCCCCGTGCTGAGCGGGGCCCTGCGCCACATGGACGAGTGGCTGACGAACTTGAAGCAGGACGGATCGAACGCCCCCGACCACGTGAAGGTCCGCCGCGCGAAGCCGGGCGACCTCGTCGATGCCTGCTTCACGCAGCTCGGTACCGAGAAGGTCGTCGAGCCGGCCACCTTCCAGGGTGGAGGCGTCTGCAACGGACTCTTCCCGGCGTATTCGTCACCGCGGATGGTGGCCGGAGAACCGGTGGCCAACAACGTCCTCAAGTGCCAGCTGAAGCCGATCGACGAGGCGGACTACCGGGTGACCTTCACCTCGGTCGAGCAGACTCAGCTGGCGGCCATCTTCGCTCAAGGCGTGTGCGACTACGGCAAACCCGGTGTCGGACAGAAGCCGTTCGAAGACACGTGGGAGTTCTTTTGAGAGTCAACGCGTACGAGGAGGGACGGATGCTCCACGGATGTGTCCTCGCCATGCTGCTCGGCATTGCCGCCACGATCGGAGCGGGTCTTGCGCCATCGGCGGCGTCGGCTGCCGTTGGCTCGGTCACGGTGTCTTCTCCTCCGAACGTCGGTAGGATCCAGTCGGGCGCTCCCGACGTTTTCATCGGTCTCACCGCGAGCGGGTATGTCGAGGAGGAGTTCTTCCTGACGGGGGTGGCGACCAAGTATGGGAAGTCCGGCACCTGGACCTCCGACGGGCTCTGGACGGTCACCCCGACCGGGCAGGAGCCGTACACGACTCGCGTGATCGTGCGGCGACCGGCGAAGGCCAGAGATTTCAACGGGACCGTGCTCGTCGAGTGGTTCAACGTCACGCGCGGCTATGATGCCGAATCGACGTTCGCGCAAACGTGGCCGCTCATCGAGCGGGAGGGCTATGCGTACGTCGGCGTGTCCGCGCAGAAGGTTGGAATCGACGCCCTGCCCGTGGTCGGCAATGCCATCCGGTATGCCGCGGTGCATTCGGGAAGCCCTATGTCAACGCCATCCACCCGGTCGCCAATGTCTTCGACGGCTTCTTGATCCACGCCCGCAGTGCTGCCGGCGCCGCGCTCGACACCGGCATGGGCGTGCCCTCGCCATCGTTCAGCCGCGTCGACCTGACCGTGCCCGTGTTCACGGTGAATTCGGAGACGGACGTGACCGGGTATTTCCCCGCGCGCCAGCCCGACTCGCCGATTTTCCGCGAGTGGGAGGTCGCGGGCAGCGCGCACAACCCGTGGTTCCGGAGCCAGTACTCGAACGCGCAGAACGGCCTGCCGCTCGACACGAATCCGTGCGCGACGCACCAGAACGACATGCCCTTCCATCACGTCCTGCAGGCGGCGCTGGCACACCTCAACGCCTGGGTGGCGGACGTCACTGCGCCGCCTTCCTTGCCCAAGATCGACATCCAGGGCACGCCGCGCGCGATCCAGCGCGATCAGTACGGCAACGCTCTCGGCGGCATCCGCCTGCCCGAGATGAACGTGCCGGTCGCGCGGTATGGACCGTCCGGCGCCACGTCGAGCACCGATTCACTCGTACGCTTGCTGTGCAACCTCGCGGGTACCGTCGACTACTGGAGTAATACGCCCGAGCCGCCGAGCGCGGGTCCCCCCGCCGACCTCTGGCCAGATCCACCGCTGAAGGATCTCTACCGCAACCACGGCGCGTACGTGTCGGCCTTCACGCAGGCGACCCGAGCCGCGGTGAAGGCCGGGTACCTCCTCGAGCCGGACGCGCAGGCGTCGATCGACGCGGCGGCGCATGCCGACGTCGGCAAGTGAGGACGTCGGCCTCTGACGGGCCCGCCGGCGGCCTGTAGCTGGGGCGCCGATCGCGTCGACGTCTTCGCGCGTGGCCCGGGCGGCGAGGTCCTCCACAAGTGGTGGGAGGGCCGGGAGTGGAGCGAGTTCGTCTCCCTCGGCATGCCGGTGAGCGCGGATGCCGCGCCGGAGCCGCTGGCGTCCACGGGGGCGATCAGCGCCTGCACGTGGGGAGCGCAGCGCCTCGACGTGTTCACTCGCGCGGTCGACGGAGATCTCTAGGCGCGCCGACACCGCTGCACGGCGCAGTATCAGGACCTCGTTTCGAGCACGTCGTGGCCCATGATGCGCGGGCCGGTCGTCGGAACGAGACTGACGGCGTCAACGGCCCGGTGTGCGGGGCGGGTGCCGCCCACGCCGACCTTGACAGCACGGCCCCCTCCACCTAGCTTCCCTTCAACCGTTGGACACAGGAGTGGGCCATGCCGAGCACCGTCGGAAAGCGAGCGATCGTCATCGGCGCCGGCATCGGCGGGCTCACCGCCGCGCGTGCGGTAGCGCCGTACTTCGAGCACGTCATCATCATCGAGCGCGATGCGCTACCGGCGGAGCCGTCCGACCGAGCCGGCACACCGCAGGCGAAGCACGTACACGCCCTTCTCGCAGGCGGACAACGCGCGCTCGGTGAACTCTTTCCGGGCTTTGAACACGATCTACAGAAGGGCGGGGCGGTGCCGTTGCGGGTAGGCTTCGATACCCGGATGGAGCGCCCCGGGTACGATCCCTTTCCGCAGCGTGACCTTGGGTTTGATTCGTATGGACTGTCGAGAGCGCTGGTCGAGTTCGTCATCCGGACGCGTCTCGCGGGCGACGCCAATGTCGAAATCCGCCAGGGCTGCCGTGTCGAGAAACTGACCGCCGACGCGAAGCGGAGCACGGTCACCGGCGTCGGGTACGCCGACGCCGACGGCAAGCGCATCGACCTCGATGCGCAGCTCGTGGTCGAGGCGTCCGGCCGCGGTGACCTCACGCTGGCGCTCCTCGAGTCAATCGGCCTGCCCAAACCCCCCGTCACGACGATCGGCGTCGAGATCGCCTATGCGACTGCCATCTTTCAGATTCCGGAAGACGCTCCGGGGGACTGGAAAGGCGTATTCCACTTACCGATGCCGCCGAGTAGCCGAGGGGCGCTGCTGCTCCCGCTCGAAGGAGAGCGCTGGATTCTGACCCTCGCGGGACGGCATGGCGACAATCCGCCTGGTGACGAAGCCGGATTCATGGCGTTCGTGCAAAGCTTTCGTACGCGAACGATCTACGAGGCGATCCGATCCGCCAAACGTCTTGGCGACATTGTGCGCTACCGGTTTCCCGAGAGTATTCACCGCCACTACGAGCGGCTGGATGCGTTTCCGTCTGGTCTCGTGCTGCTCGGCGATGCCGTGTGCCGATTCAACCCGATCTGGGGCCAAGGAATGAGCGTGGCGGCGCAGGAAGCGTGCGCATTAAGCCGGCGCCTGGCCCACCGAGCCGGCGAGCAGGACCCGTTGGGCGGTTTTGCCCAGGCCTTCTTCGCCGAGACTGCCTCGCTCATCGTGACGCCATGGGCGCAGGCGGTGATTCCTGATTTCATTCATCCGCAGACGCGCGGAGAGCGACCGCCTGATTTCGAGCAGAGCCTCAAGATCGGGCTGGCCATGACGAAGCTGGCGGCGCGTGACCCGGGGGTGCACAAGCTCACGGCCGAAGTGGGATCGCTCCTCAAGCCCCGGACTGTTTATATGGATCCCGAACTCACACGGCGCGTGATGGCGGTGATGGCGGAAGGATAAGCCTCGAGCGGTGCGGCCGCTCTGCGGGCGACGGCCGCGTCGCCTGCTCGTCTCGCCGGAGACAGATCTCGTAAGTTCCCGTCAAAACCCGAGCCCTCAAGCGGCCAGGAAGGCGGCGACCTCGCGGCGCACGAGGTCGTGGGCGGACAGCAGCACCGTGTAGTGATTGGTGCCGGGCACGACGACGAGGCGGCAGCGCGGAATGGCGTGCGCCATCGCCTCCGCTTCCTCCTGGGTGATGAGGCAGTCGTCGGCCGTCAGCAGCCCGTCGGGCGCGCGCAGCAGCAGCGTCGGCGCCTGCACGCGGTGGTGCCAGACCCAGAGCCGCGTGCGCGCGAGGTTCGCCACCTCTTCCTCGATCGCGTGGCGGGCGACCTTCGAGCGCACACCGCCGGCCGTGGACTCGACGTCGTACGTGAAGTGCCGCGTGAGGTAATCGTTCCAGCGCCCCACGAACATCGGCAGCGTGCGCAGCCGATCGAGGAACGCCTCGAGCGAGGGGAACTCGACGCCGAGCCGGGCGACGGCGGGCGCGAGCGAGTCCAGCACCTCGGCGCGCACGTCGAGGCCGCCGTCGAACAGCACCAGCCGCGCCACCCGCTCGGGATGCTTCGCGGCGAAACGGACGGCGATGTGCGCCCCCAACGAATGGCCCATCAGCGTCGCCCGCTCGAGGCCGAGATGATCGAGCAGCCCGCGCAGATCCTCGCCGTGGATCGCCAGGCTGTAGCCGGACGCGGGCTTGTCGCTGTCGCCGCGGCCACGGAGGTCGTAGGCGACCAGCCGGTGCCGCGGCGCGAGCGCGTCGGCCATCGAAAGCCACACGGTGTGGTTGCTGGTGAGGCCGTGGATGCAGACGGCCGTGCGCTCGGGCGGGGCCGGCGCCTGGGGCCACGCCTGCACGGCCAGCGTGATGCCGTTGGTCTTGACGTGCTCCACGCCGCCTCAGTACGTCCCGGGTCGGATCTGCTTGTAGAGATCCTTCAGCTTGTCGGCGCTGAAGTCGCGTGACTGGCAGACGCCGATGATCTTGCGCTCGTCGGCCTCGACCTTGACCACCGCCTCCGCGACCTGGCCGGCGATCTCCTTCGGAATGCTCACCACCCCGTGCTGATCGGCATGGACGAGGTCGCCGGGCTTGACCCAGAGGCCGCCGACCTTGACGGGCAGGCCGAAGTCCACCATGTGGACATAGGCGTGCGAGACGGAGACATGGGCGGCCGCGAACGAAAAGCCGAGCGCCCGCACCTCGTCGAGGTCGCGCACGGAGCCGTCGGTCACCACGCCGACACAGCCGAGCGCCTTGTGGATGTTGGCCTGGACCTCGCCCCACTGGGCGCCCTGGCCGCGCGGCTCGTCGATGTCGTGGACCACGACCACTCGCGGCGCCGGGATCGTCTGCACGTAGTCCCACCACTCGAAGGTGCTCGAGCGGTGGCCCTGGAGCGGCTCGTGCTCGGCGCGGATCACGCACGGCACCGCGTAGCCGACGAGCGGGCCCAGGTCGGGAAACAGGCACTTGATCTCGGACGTCATGTGCCCGACGTTGCGCGGACGGATCTTGAAGGTCTCGATGGCGTTGGCGATGCTGGGGCTGCTGATCTTTCTGAGCGCGTCGATCACGGTTCCCTCCGTCAGATGGCGTTGCGGCGTTGCTGGATGAGGAGCGCGCGGAGCGCCTCGACGCTCTCGCGCACCGAGTCGAGGTTGGGATTCACGGCCAGCGCCTGCTCGAAGCGCTCGAGCGCGCGGGCGGGCTCGTCGAGGCGAAGCCAGATCATGCCGTAGCCGCTCAGCGCGCCGAAGTGCGACGGGTTGCGCCTGAGCACCTCGTCGCAGTCGGCGGCGGACTTGCGGTACTCGCCGACCAGGTAATACACGGTGGCGCGCTTGTTCCACCCCTCGGCGAACTCGGGTCGGAGCCGGATGACCTCGCTGAAGGTGTCGATCGAGGCCTCGAGCTGCCCGTGCTGCATCTCGACGACGCCCGCCCGCAGCAGGTGGTCCACGTCCTCGTTGCCGGAGCGGCTCCACACCTCCCAGAGCGCGCGCTCGGCGAGGCCGCGCACACGCGCGTCGGCGTCGCGCAGGGCGGCCAGCAGCACCGGCACGTCGGCCATGGTTCCCGCCTCGGCCAGCGTCGCGGCCGCGCGGCGGCGGACCTCGACGTCGCCGCCGTCGGCGAGACCGGCCAGCGCGTCCTCGCGTGGCCCCGCCACCGCCGGCCCCGCCACGAGCACGAGCAGCAGCGCCAGCGCTGTCCTCACGGCGTGTAGGCGTCGTTGACGGTGGTCGCCGCGAAGCCGGGCTCGCGTCCGCCGCCGGGTATGTAGATTCGCGCGCCGACCACAGCGGCGCCGATGCCGTGACGCGGCGTCGGCATCGGCGTCATGGCGATCCAGCGGTCGCCCGCCGGCTCGTACA
>QHSB01000152.1 GCA_003220335.1 Candidatus Rokuibacteriota bacterium | reverse complement strand
CTCGGCGCGCTGGTTGATGACCTGACGCTCCTCGACGATGACGCCGCCCTCGCGCATCGAGCGCTTCACGGCCGTGCGCGAGACGCTGTGAATGGTGTCGCCCACGCGCAGCGGCGCGTCGACGTGCCACTCCACGCCCATGAAGGCGAGGACGGCGAGCGGCGGCTGCGGGATCCGCCAGCCGAGCCCGGTGGTGAGGGCCAGGAGCAGGAGGTCGGGCACCACGCCCTCGGCGGGCGCGAGGTCGCCCGTCACGCCGCCGTAGAGAGCGACGTGCGCCTCGGTGACGGTGATGCCCGGCGTCTCGCGGATGCCGTGCAGCTCCACATCCTCGAAGAAGAACTGGGGGGTCGCGGTCGCGGTCATTTGCGGCGGCGCTCCACCATGAGATCGGTTTCGCCCTCCTGCACCACCTCGCCGCGCTGGTTCACCACCGTGCGCTCGACGGTGATCACGCCGCGATCCGGCTTGGAGGTCTCCTTCTTCGCGGTGACTTTCGCGCGCAGCCGGATCGTGTCGCCGATCTTGATCGGCCCCTTGAACTTCCAGCGCAGCCCGACGAAGGCGAGGGTGGCATAGGCCTGCGTGGCGCGCGTGAAGAGACCGGCCTGGATGGCGAGCCCGAGCAGGCCGTGGGCGATGCGCTCGCCGAAGATCGACTGCTTCATGAACTCGGCGTCGGTGTGGAGCACGTTGTAGTCGCCGGACAGCCCGGCGAAGAGCACGATGTCCGTCTCGGTCACCGTGCGGCCCGGCGACTCGTACTCCTCGCCCACCTGGATATCGTCGAAGTACCGCCGCGCATCGGCCATGCGGGCGTTAGAATATCACGCCGATACGACCCTACCGATTGGAGGAGCCATGGAGCGACGACACTTCCTCACGAAGACCGCGGTGGCGGCGGGCGCGACGGCGGTGGCCCTCGCGGACGCGCCGAACGTCATTGCGCAGCAGCGCTACCAGTGGCGCATGTCCACCACGTGGACGCCCGCGCTGGACGTGCTCCAGGGCGCCGCGCAGAAGATGGCCAAGATGGTCGACGACATGAGCGGCGGCCGCCTGAAGATCCAGGTCTTCGCCGGCGGCGAGCTGATGCCGCCGTTCGGCTGCTTCGACGCGTGCTCGCAGGGCACGATCGAGTCGTTCATGGGCGCGCCGTATTACTGGGCGGGCAAGGATGCCGGCTTCCAGTGGTTCTCCGCGGTACCGTTCGGTCTCAACCCCAACGGGATGATGGCGTGGTACCTCTACGGCGACGGGCTCAAGCTCTGGGAGGAGGCTTACGCGCCGCTGAGCCTGGTGCCGCGGCCGGGGCCGTCGACAGGCGTGCAGATGATGGGATGGTTCCGCCGCAAGATCAACACGACCGCAGACTACAAGGGGCTCAAGATGCGCATCCCCGGCCTCGGCGGCAAGATCGTGGCCGCGGCGGGCGGGACGGTCGTCCTCACGCCGGGCGGCGAGATCTACACGGCGCTCGAGCGCGGCACCATCGACTCCTGCGAATGGGTCGGTCCGCACGACGACATGAAGCTGGGACTTCACAACGCGGCGAAGTACTACTACTACCCGGGCTGGCACGAGCCGGGCACAACCGCCGAGTTCGGCTTCAACAAGAAGGCGTACGACGGGCTGCCCGCGGATCTCAAGGCCATCGTCGACCACGCCTGCCAGTCGGTCCAGGTCGTGTCGTTCCAGGAGTACGAGTACAAGAATACGATCGCGCTGCTGAAGCTGAAGACCGAGTTCAAGAACAAGGTGGAGCTCGTCAAGCTTTCGGACGCCACGCTGAAAGACCTCAAGAAGCTCGCCGATCAGGTCATCAAGGAGGAGTCGGAGAAGACGCCGACGGCGAAGAAAGCCTTCGCGTCGATCAACAAGTTCGAGAAGGAAGCCAACGACTGGCGCCTGATCTCCGAGGCCGCCTATCACGCGCAAGTAGCGGCCATTTGAAATTGGGGGCCCCGACATGGCCCCCAAGCCCCCCAGCGTTCGGGGCGCCCCGGCGAAGCCGTGGCGCCCCTCTAAAGCCGTGGCGCCCGTCTATCGGCTGACTACCCCCTGAACAGGAAGAAGAGCGCCCGGACGATCTGCGGGAATGCGATCGTGATCGTCAGGCCGATCAGCTGCAGCGCCACGAACGGCACCACGCCGCGGTAGATGTCCGTCGTCTTGATCTCCGGCGGCGCCACCCCGCGCAGGTAGAAGAGCGCGAAGCCGAAGGGCGGGGTGAGGAACGACGTCTGTAGATTGACGCCGATGACGACCCCGAGCCAGAGCGGATCGAAGCCGAAGTGCGTGACCAGCACCGGGGTGAGGATCGGGACGTGGATGAAGCAGATCTCGAAGAAGTCGATGAAGAAGCCGAGCAGGAAGATGACGAACATCACCACCGCGAGGACACCGTAGGGCCCCAGCGGCAGGCTCTTGAGGAAGTCCTGGATGAGGTGGTCGCCGTTCAGCCCGCGGAAGACCAGCCCGAAGCAGTTGGCGCCGACGAGGATGATGAAGGCGAGACTCGTGATGCGGGTGGTCGCTTCCATCACGTTGCGCAGCATCCCCCACGTGAACTTGCGCTTGATCATGGTGAGGAGGATGCCGCCGACGGCGCCCACAGAGGCCGCCTCCGTCGGCGTGGCGACACCGGCGAAGATCGCGCCGAGGACGGCGACGATGAGGGCGAAGGCCGGGATGAGCGCGATGGTCACGCGCTTGAGCGCGTCGCCGCGGAACACCGCCAGCTCCGCCTCCGGTATGGCCGGCGCCAGCTCCGGCCGTAGCCGGCCGAGGATCGCGATGTAGATGATGTAGAGCGCCACGAGCAGAAGCCCGGGCAGCACGGCGCCGATGTAGAGGTCACCGACCGACACACCCATGATGTCGCCGAGCAGGACCAGGATGACGCTGGGGGGGATGATCTGGCCGAGCGTGCCCGAGGCGCAGATCGTCCCGCAGATCAGCTCCTTGTGGTACCCGCGCCGCAGCATCGTGGGCAGCGAGACGAGCCCCATGGTGATAACGCTGGCGCCGACGATGCCGGTCGACGCCGCGAGGATCGCGCCGACCACCACCACTGAGATCGAGATGCCCCCGCGCATCTTGCCGAAGAGCAGCGCCATCGTCTCCAGCAGCTCTTCGGCGAGGCCCGATTTCTCCAGCACCACGCCCATGAAAACGAAGAGCGGAACGGCCAGCAGCGTGTAGTTGGTCATCGTGCCCCAGATGCGGATGGGCAGGATGTCGAAGAAATCGGCGCGCAACAGGCCGGACAGAACACCGAGGCCGCCGAAGAAGATTCCGGTGAAGGTGAGGCTGAACGCCACCGGGAAGCCCGCGAACAGGAACACGATCATGCCCGCGAACATGAACGCCGCCAGAATCTGCTCGGGCGGCAGCATCAGTGGATCTCCTTCACACGGACCTCGGACTCTTCCCACCCCATGGCTACGTAGAAGTTCTTGATCGTCTCCGACACCCCCTGCAGACCGAGCAGCGCGAAGCCGATGATGATGACGGACTTCAGCGCCCACCGCGCGGGCACACCGCCCGGATCGGGCGAGCCCTCGTTCACCATGAATGAGTTCCTGATGAACGGCGTCGCCGTGTAGATCACCAGGAAAACCGACGGAAAGAAGAACAGGAAGGCGAAGATGAAATTGGCCCAGGCGCGCTTGCGGAGGCTCCACCGCGAATACACGATGTCCACGCGCACGTGCTCGTCGTAGAGCATCGTGTACCCCGCGGCCAGGAGATAGCTCACCGCGAACAGGTGCCACTCCAGCTCCTGCATGAAGACCGAGCCGCGATTGAACGCGTAGCGCTGCACCACGTCGAAGAAGACGACGAGCACCATGGCCAGTGTGACGAAGGAGGTGAAGCGGCCGACGCGCTCCTGGACGGCGTCGATCCAGCGGGCGAGCTCTCGGAGCATGCGGCTCCTCTCGTGTGGAGGGTCGGGGACCGAGCCCTGATAACACGCGCGCCGCGACAGCGTCAAGGCGCCGGCGGACTTGACAGGCTCCGGACCCCTGCCTACCATCGCCGCCACCCAGCGCGTCACATCGCTCCCGCAGATACGGAGGCCCGCCATGACGACTCGCCGCGAGTTCCTGACCGTGAGCCTGGTCGCGACCGGTGCCGCGCTCGCGCCCCACTGGGCCGACGCCGCCGGCAAGGTCACGAAGACGCTGACCACCGCCCGTGAAAGCTCCTTCATCAAGGCGTTCGACGAGTTCTTCGTGAAGACGCTGGCGCCGGAGTACGAGAAGGCCACGGGCGTCAAGGTCGGGTACGAGGCGGTGAGCGTG
Source organism: Candidatus Rokuibacteriota bacterium (assembly GCA_003220335.1). GTDB lineage: Bacteria > Methylomirabilota > Methylomirabilia > Rokubacteriales > CSP1-6 > AR12. Next base: position 3,534 of record QHSB01000152.1, on the reverse strand, counting down.
GGCGGCATGCTGACGCGGCTCACTACGATCGCGGAGACGAAATCGGGGCCCGAGATCGTCGGCACCGGTCTCAACTGGCCGTACCTCTTCGACAGCGCGCTCGTGGACGTGAGTGACATCGCGGGTGAGGTCGGCAAGAAGATGGGCGGCTGGCTCGACATCGTCGAGGACGTCGTCGTGGTGAACAAGAAGTGGAAGGCGATCCCCTGGGGCAACATCGGCCAGCTCGAAAACTACCGGACCGACTGGTTCAAGGAGGTCGGCGTCACCAAGTTCCCCGAGACCTGGGAGGACTTGCTGTCTGCCGGCCGGCTGCTCAAGAAGAAGGGGCACCCGTTCGGCTTCGAGCTGGGGCACGGCTTCGGCGACAACCACGGCTGGATGTATCCGCTGCTGTGGTCGTACGGCGGGCGCGAGGTGGACAAGGACGGCAAGACCGTGCTGATCGACTCCTCCGAGACGGCGGCGGCGGTGGATTTCTGCCGGCGCTTCTACAAGGAGACAATGCTCGAGGACGTGCTGGGCTGGACGGACGTGAACAACAACAAGGCATTTCTCGGTGAGCAGATCTCCTGCACCAACAACGCCTCGTCCATCCTCGTGGTCGCCAAGCGCGACTTCCCCGAGATCGCCAAGGTCACGGACCACGCGCTGAACCCGCACGGACCCAAGGGCCGCTTCCATCTGTTGAACGCGCAGGGCCTCGCCCTCATGGCGCACGCGCCGGATCAGGCGGCCGCCAAGGCGTTCCTGCGCTGGCTCTATGACGACAAGCAGATGTCGCGGTGGCTCACCGCGGGCGACGCCTACTACGCGCCCTTCCAGCGCGCCTACGACAACCATCCGATGTGGCAGCCGGAGCCGCGCTATCTGCCGTACAAGGAGTCGCTCAAGACCTCGCGGCCGCACACGTGGCCGGGGCCACAGGGTCATGCGGCGTCGGAGAGCGTCGCCAAGTACGTGCTCGTCGACATGTTCGCCAAGGCGTGTCGCGGCGACTCGACGAAAGACGTCATCGCGACGGCGGCCTCCCAGCTGAAGCAAATCTACAAAGCGAAGTAGTCGATGGCTGTCGGCCCCGCGTCGGTCGCACGGCCGGCTCCGGTGACGGGCCGGCCGCTCTCGCTGTGGCGTACCGTCGATCGGGAGAGTGTCTTCTCGTGGCTGATGCTCGCCCCGGGCGTGCTGTTCTTGCTCGCGTTCGTCGCGTACCCGTTCTTCTACGGAATGTTCCTGAGCCTGTCCGAGCGGCGGGTGGCCCAGCCCGGCGTCTTCGTCGGGCTCGCGAACTTCGCGACGATGACGCAGGATGCCGTGTTCTGGCAGGTGACGCGCAACACGTTCGTGTACACGATCGTGGCGACGCTGCTGAAGATGGTGGGCGGGTTGGCGATGGCCCTTGTGATCAACCAGCAGTTCCGCGGCCGGAACCTCGCGCGGGCCTTCCTGCTGCTGCCGTTCATCGTGCCCACCGTGCTCTCCACCGTGGCCTGGATGTGGATCCTCGACCCCACCTTCAGCGTGATCAACTGGTCGCTCCTGCACTCTGGCCTCGTCAAAGAGACCTTCTCGTGGCTGGGCAACGCGACCCTGGCCATGGTGTCGATCATCGGCGTCAACACCTGGCGGGGGCTGCCCTTCTACGGCATCACGCTGCTGGCGGGGCTGCAGACGATCTCCCCCGACCTCTACGAGGCGGCCGCCATCGACGGCGCCGGCGTCACGCAGCGCTTCTGGTACATCACGCTGCCCGTGATCAAGCCCGTCCTCATCATCGTCACCATGTTCTCCGTGATCTTCACGTTCTCGGACTTCCAGCTCCCCTACGTGCTCACGCACGGCGGCCCCGCCAACGCGACTCACCTCTTCGCCACCTACGTGTTCGACATCGGCATGTCGGCCGGCGTGCTCGGGATGGGGGCGGCCGTCGCGCTGGCCATGCTGCCCGCGCTGGCGATGCTGATCGTGGCGCTCACGCTCTACCTGCGGCGAGAATGATCTCCGTCCGGAGCGGTGGGGGGTGTCGGGGAGGAGCGGCGCTCGCTCCCCCCGACGTCGAATAGATGGTCGGTGGGCGCCAGCTCGGCGCACGAATCTTGCGGCTGTACCTGCCGCTCGGCTTCTTCCTGGTGGCGATGCTGTTCCCCTTCTACTGGATGGCCATCACCTCGATCAAGCCGAACCGCGAGCTCTACAACCCGCGCATCATGCCGCTCATCGTCCACCAGCCCACGCTCAAGCACTACGTCGATCTCCTCGAGCAGACGAACTTCCTCACGTGGACCTACAACACGATGCTGGTGGCCGTCGTCACCACCGTCGTCTCGCTGGTGCTGGGCGTGATGATCGCGTACCCGCTCGCGCGCATGAACTTCCCCGGCGCGGCCATCGTGACCATCGGGGTGGCCGCGACCTACCTGGTGCCCCAGCCGCTCCTCTTCATCCCGATGGCGGACATCATCAACCGCCTCGGCCTCGGCAACACGCTGTCCGCGGTGATGCTGACGTATCCGACGCTGTTGATCCCGTTCTGCGCGTGGCTGCTGATGGGCTACTTCAAGAGCGTCCCCCGCGAGCTGGAGGAGGCGGCGCGCATCGATGGCGCGAGCCGCCTGCAGGCGATGCTGCGAGTGGTGCTGCCGCTCTGCACGCCGGGCCTGCTCTCGGCAGGCATCTTCGCCTTCACGCTGGCGCAGAACGAGTTCCTCTACGCGCTCATCTTCCTGACCACGAGCGAGGTCCGCACGGTCCCCGTCGGCGCCATCACCGAGCTGATCCGCGGCGACGTCTTCTACTGGGGCCAGCTGATGGCCGCCGCGCTGCTGGGCTCCATCCCGGTGGCGCTGATCTACTCCTTCTTCGTCGACTATTACGTCGCCGGCCTCACCGCCGGCTCCGTGAAGAACTAGTCCGCGGCGGGGCCGTCCTTGACAGCCCGTGACGGCGGCCGCTAGCATTCAGACCGACCAGCCCGACCTTCGGGCGCGTGCTGGTCGGGGGGACATTCCGTGCGATTCAGTGACAGCCGGCTCGAGCCCATCTGGGACAAGGTCCGCGCGGGCGAGCGCCTGAGCCGCGAGGACGGCCTCACCCTCTTCGAGTCTGACGACCTCCTCGGCGTCGGGCGCATGGCCGATCACGTCAAGTCCCGGCGCGAGGGTGATCGCGTGTACTTCGTCATCAACCGCCACATCACGCCGACCAACGTCTGTGTCCTCTCGTGCGCGTTCTGCGGCTTCGCGCGCAAGCCCGGCGAGGCCGGCGCCTACGAGCACACGATCGAGGACATGGTGGCGATGGTGCGTGACGAGACCCGCGAGGTGCACATCGTGGGCGGCCACCATCCCGACTGGCCGTTCGAGTACTACGAGCGGATGATCCAGGCCATCCACGCCGCGCATCCCGAGGTGCAGATCAAGGCGCTCACCGCGGCCGAGGTCGATTACTTCTGGCGGCGCTGGAAGATCGAGCCGAAGGACGCGCTGACGCGGCTGAAGGCGGCCGGGCTTCGCTCCATGCCCGGCGGCGGCGCCG
>QHSB01000151.1:5799-14030 GCA_003220335.1 Candidatus Rokuibacteriota bacterium | reverse complement strand
CCGTTGGCCGCGGCCAGGGCGGCGGCCGGCACCAGCGCCGGCACCAGCGCGGGCGCGGCCACGCTGTAGGCCACGGTCCCACACGCGCCGACGAAGCCCAGCAGCGCGAGCCGCGGCAGCGTCAGCAGGCCGAGCGGCGCGAGCGCGAGCACCCCGGCGAGCGCGAGCGCGCGCATCGCCTCGGCGCCGGCCATCAGCCGAGGGCGAGACATCCGGTCGGCCAGCACGCCCGCGGGGACGGAGAGCACGAGGAACGGAAGCGTCTGCGCCGTTTGCAGCAGGCCGGTCTCGCCGGCGCCGGCGCCGAGGGCAAACACGGCAATCATGGGCGCGGCCGCGAGCGCCACCTGCTCGGCGGACTGCGCCGCGAGATTGGACCACGCCAGCCGGTTGAACGCCGACGGCAGCGCGCTCACGAAACTCAGCGTACGAGCACCGCACGGACACAGCACTCCGCATGTTGCTCCCGAATTCCCTACGCGACGCTACCTCAGCTGGTTCGAGCGCCGGCTTCGCCGGCGCAATCCTGTTCGAGCGCCGGCTTTGCCGGCGCAACGATGCTGGGGGGAGGCACCGAGGAGCACGCCGTCAGGCGTGCGACGAGGGTCGGAAGGGGGGCGAAGCCCCCCTCCGAGTATCAGCGCACGTCGAGCGTCTCGCGCAGGCCGTCGCCGACGAGGTTGATGGCGAGCACGGTCAGCGCGAGAAAGAGGCCGGGGAAGAGGATGATCCAGAACGCCAGCTGCACGTACGTCTTGCCCTCGGCCATGATGTTGCCCCACGACGGGATGTGGGGCGGCGTGCCGGCGCCGAGGAAAGACAGGTAGGCCTCGAACAGGATGGCCGAGGCGCAGATGTAGGTGGCCTGCACGATGAGCGGCGCCATCAGCGCCGGCAGCATGTAGCGCAGCAGAATGCGCGGCGTGCGCGCGCCGAGCGCGCGGACTCCCTCCACCATCGTGTGCTCGCGCAGCGAGAGCACGGAGGCTCGCACGACGCGGATCACCCGCGGGATCTCCGGAATCACGAGCGCGATGATGACGTTGCGCACGCTCGCTTTCATGAGCGCCATGAGGGCCAGCGCGAGCAGGATGGCCGGAATCGCCATCAGCCCGTCCATCACGCGCATCATGACGGCATCGAGGCGGCGATAGAAGCCGATGACGAGGCCGAGCGTGGTGCCGATCAGCAGGCTCACGATCGACACGGTGGCGCCGACGATCAGCGAGATGCGCGTGCCGTAGATCGTCCGCGTGTAGACGTCGCGCCCGAAGTTGTCGGTGCCGAACCAGTGCCCGGTCACGGGACTGGTCAGGCGCTCGGCCGGGCGCATCTCGAGCGGATCGCCGGTCCACCAGAGCGGCGCCAAGAGCCCGGCCACGACGATGACCGCGAGCACGACGAGGCCGACCACCAGCGTGGGCTGTCTTCGAACGAACCGAATGATCCGGGCGCCGCGCGACAGATGGTCCGCTTCGAGCGCCGGCGTCGCCGGCGCCATCCCGGGGGGAGGCTCGGAAGGGGGGCGCCGCCCGCCTCCGAGTTCAGTATTTAATGCGTGGGTCGACGACGACATAGACGAGGTCCACCACGAGGTTGAGCAGCACGTAGACGCCGGAGACCACGAGGATGACGCCCTGGATCACCGGATAGTCACGCCGGATGATCGCGTCCACCGTGAGGCGGCCGAGCCCCGGCAGCGCGAACACGCTCTCGGTGACCACGGCGCCGCCGATGAGCAGCGCGAAGCCCAGGCCGATGATGGTGACGATGGGCAGAGCGGCGTTCTTGAGCGCGTGGCGCACGAGCACGCGGCGCGGCGCCAGCCCCTTGGCAAACGCCGTGCGGATGTAGTCCTCGCTCAGCACGCCCAGCATCGAGGCGCGCGTCATGCGGGCGATGAGCGCCATGAACACGAGCGACAGGGTGATGGCCGGCAGGATCAGGTGGCGCAGGAAGGGCCAGAAGCCGCGCTCGATGGGCTGAAAGCCCTGCACGGGCAGCCAGTGCAGCGACACCGCGAAGACGTAGACGAGCACGAAGCCCAGCCAGAAGGTCGGCATCGAGAAGCCCGACACCGCGAACACCATCACCGCGCGATCGATCAGCGAGCCCTTCTTCCATGCGGCGAGCACGCCGAGCGGCACCGCCACCCCGACGCTGATGAGCATGGACATGAGCGTGAGCGCGATGGTCGCCTCCGCGCGCTGGCCGATGAGCGTCGTCACGGGCAGCCCGGAATAGATGGACGTCCCGAGATCGCCGCGCACGATACGGCCGAGCCAGATGCCGACCTGGGTGACGAACGGCTGGTCGAGGCCGAGCTTGGCGCGGATCTTCGCGACGTCCTCGGCCGTCGCGTAGTCGCCGGCGATGATGACGGCGGGATCGCCTGGCGTGACGTGCAGCAGCGCGAAGACGGCGATGGCCACCACCCCCATCACGGGGATGGTGGCCACCAGCCGGCGAACGATCTCCGGAACCACGGTCAGGCGATCGACACGTTCCAGAACAGCGGCGCCGGGAACGGCAGCACGCCGCTCACCGACTTGCGGTAGGCCGTCGGCAGCACCCACTGGCCGAACGGCACGTACATCACCTCGTCGTAGGCGATCTTCTGGATCTCCTCGGCCAGCTGCTTCTGCCTGGCCCGGTCCGTCGCGCGCGCCCACTGGATTTTCAGCTCCTCGATGCGGCCGTTCTCCGGCCAGCCGAACCACGCGCCGTCGCCGGCGCCCGAGATGCCGGCGTGAACGGCGGGGTTGATCACGTCCGAGGCGATCCACCACGTGAACAGCAGGTTCCAGCCGCCGTGCCCCGGCGGCTCCTTCTTCGCGCGGCGCGCCACCACCGACGACCAGTCCATGGCCTGTAAATCGACGTTGAAGCCGATCTGGCTGAGCAGCTCACGGGTGACCAGCGCCGAGCCGTGGGTGAGCGCGATATCGGTCGCGTCCAGCACCACCACGGGCCGGCCGTCGTAGCCGGACTCCTTCACGAGCTGCCGGGCGCGGTCGAGGTCCGGCTTGCCGGGGGCGCCCGCCGCCGACTCGAACGGCCCGCCGCAGGAGAACAGCGCGGGACACGTGCGGTAGTACTTCTCGACGCCGATGGCCGCCTTCAGGTATTTCGACTGATCGACGCTGTAGAGGAGCGCCTGCCGCGCCTTCTTGTTGTTGAAGGGCGGGTGCTTGTGGTTCGGGCGGATCCAGCCCTGCGTGCCGCGCGGGTCGGTGACGAAGGTGGCGAGGGCCGGGTTCGCCTCGATCTTCGGCACGAAGTCGAGCGGCGGGTTCTCCCACCAGTCGATCTCCCCCGCCTCCAGCGCGGCGTTGGCGGTGGCGTGATCCGGCATGTAGCGCCAGACGACACGATCGAGGTGCACCACCTTGCCGCCGGTGGAGCCGCTCGGCTTCTCCTGGCGCGGCACGTAGTCCGGGTTCTTCACGTAGACGACCTGGTTGCCCGGCTGCCACTCGTCCTTCACGAACTTGAACGGGCCGGAGCCGATCGTCTCCTTGATCGGCTCGTTCTCGGACGTGGCCGCGATCCGGGCCGGCATGATGAACGGCACGTTCGACGACGGCTTGCCGAGCGCGTCGAGCACGAGGCCGAACGGCTCCGACAGCTCGAGCGTGAACGTCTTCTTGTCCGCCGGCGCCAGCTTCGCGGTGTGGGCGGCGAGCAGCCGGCCGAGCGGGTCGCGCTTCGACCAGCGCTTGAGCGACTCCACCGCGTCCTCGGCGGCCACCGCGGCGCCGTCGTGGAACTTGAGGCCGTCGCGCAGCGTGAATGACCACTTCAGGCCCTTGTTCGTCGACGCGTACTTGTCCACCATCTGCGGCTTGATGGCGAGGTGCTCGTCCGTGCCGAAGAGGGTGTCGTAGATGAAGTACGCGTGATTGCGGGTGATGTAGGCGGTGGTCGCGATCGGATCCAGCACCTTGAGATCCGCGTGCGGAATGAAGCGGATCGTTCCGCCCTTTTTCTGCGCGTGAGCGCGCGGCGCGCCCAGCGTGGCCGCCGCCGCGGTGGCGGCGGCGCCCCCGAGAAACCCGCGGCGGCTGAGCCCCGCCATGACCTACTTCTTCTCCTGCGCCACGGCCGCCTCGGCCGCCTTGAAGCCCACCTTGCTGTGCGTGCCGTCACAGAAGGGCTTCGTGACGGAGCCGCCGCAGCGGCACAGCGCGATGCGCGGCCCACGCGCGCTCGTGTCGATCTTCGAGCCGTTGACATCGATCAGCTCGAAGTCGCCTTCCACCAGATACGGACCATTGGGGCGGATCGTGATCTTGGTCGGCATTCGGACCGTCCTCCTCGGAGTGGGAATTGCGGACAACGATAGCACGGCCCCCCGGCGTAGACTGGGCCCGATGACGGACCCGGGCGAGATCCTCCTCGTCGCCTGCTACGAACTGGGGCACCAGCCGCTCTCCGTCGCCTGGCCGGCGGCGTTCCTCGAGCGCGCGGGCTTCCGTCCGGCCGTGATGGACCTCTCGGTGGAGCCGTTCGACGCAGACAAGGTCCGGCGCGCGCGCCTGGTGGCGGTGGCGGTGCCGATGCACACGGCGCTGCGACTCGGCGTCGCCGCCGCCGCGCGCGTCCGCGCGGCAAATCCTGACGCGCACATCTGTTTCTACGGCCTCTACGCCGCGCTCAACGCGGAGTACCTGACGTCACAGGGCCACGCCGACTCGGTGCTGGCCGGCGAGCTGGAGGATGCGCTCGTCGCGCTGGCGCGGCGGCTTGCCGATCCGGGCCCGCGCGTGCGCCTCGCCCGGCTCGACTTCCCCGTGCCGGCGCGGGCCGCGCTGCCCGCGCTGAAGAAGTACGCGCACCTCGACCGCGAGGGCGCGTCGCACCTCGTCGGCTACGTGGAGGCCAGCCGCGGCTGCAAGCACGGCTGCCGCCACTGCCCGATCCCGCCCGTCTACGGGCGGCGCTTCTTCGTCGTCCCGCCCGAGGTCGTGCTGGCCGACGTCCGCCAGCAGGTGACGGCCGGCGCCGCGCACGTGACCTTCGGCGATCCGGATTTTCTCAACGGCCCGCGCCACGCCCTCGCGGTGGCGCGCGCGCTGCACGCCGAGTTCCCCGCGCTGACCTTCGATTTCACGGCGAAGATCGAGCACCTGCTGCGTGAGCGCGCGCATCTCGCCGAGCTCGCCGCGCTCGGCGCGCTGTTCGTCGTGTCCGCGGCCGAGTCGCTCGACGACGCGGTGCTGGCCATCCTGGACAAGGGGCACACGCGCGCCGACATCGAGACGGCGCTGGCGGTGACGCGCGCGGCCGGCCTGTCGCTGCGGCCGACGTGGGTCGCCTTCACGCCGTGGACGACGCTGGCGGGCTATCGCGCGTGGCTCGACTTCATCGCGACCGAGGGCCTCGTGGACGCCACCGATCCCGTGCAGTACGCGCTGCGGCTGCTGGTGCCGCCGGGCTCGTGGCTGCTGCAGGAGCCCGCCATGCGCCGGCACCTTGGGCGGCTCGTTCCCGACGGCTTCCACTACGAGTGGACGCATCCCGATCCGCGCGTGGACGCGCTCCAGGCGGACGTCGCCGCCGTGGTGGCCGCCGGCGCCGACCGGCGCGAGGATGCCGCGCTCGGCTTCGACCGCGTCCGCGCGCTGGTCGCGGCGGCGGCGGGAGCCCCGGCGCCGGCGTCCGTCGGGCTGGCGCCCGATCGCCGCCGGCCGCCGCGGCTGAGCGAGCCGTGGTTCTGCTGAGCGGAGCCGCGAGAGGGCCAGTTGGCCCTTACCGGGAACGAGGGTACAGTATCTGTTTGAGAGGTGATGACATGAGCGAGCAGGCCACGCCCGATCTCAAGACCCGCGTGCAGGAGCTGATCGACACGATGATCAACCCCGCCGTCGCGGGACACGGCGGCTTCGTCGAGCTGATCGACGTCCAGGACAACCGCGTCTACCTGACCATGGGCGGCGGCTGCCAGGGCTGCGGCGCGGCGGACGTCACGCTCAAGGCGGGCATCGAGCGCCTGATCAAGGAAGAGCTTCCCGAGGTCAGCGAGGTGCTCGACACGACCGATCACTCGCAGGGCACGAACCCCTACTACACCGCCGGCAAGTCCTGATCCGGCCGTGGGCGGGAGCGCGCGACTGCTGCTGCTCCTGCCCACGCGCACGTACCGCACCGAAGACTTCATCGACGCCGCGCACACGCTCGGCGTCGATCTGGTGTGCGCCTCCGAGAAGCCGAGCACGCTCGAGGCGCTCGCTCCCGACAGCCTGCTGACCCTCGACTTCGGCGACGCGGCCGAGGCCGCGGCGCGCGTGGCGGAGTGGAGCGCCGGGCGCCCGCTGGCCGCCGTGGTCGGCGTGGATGACGTCACCGCCGCCGCCGCCGCCGCCATCGCCGAGCGTCTCGGGCTGCGGGCCAGCGCGCCGGCCGCCGTCGCCGCCGCGCGCGACAAGTTCCAGATGCGCCAGTGCCTGGCCGCGGCGGGCCTGCCGGTGCCGCGCTTCCGGCGCATCGCGCTCGGCGAGAACCCCGTGCTGGCCGCGCGCGGTGTGGCGTTTCCCTGCGTGCTCAAGCCGCTGACCCTGTCGGCCAGCCGCGGGGTCATCCGCGCCAACACGACCGAGCAGTTCGTCGTCGCCTTCAAGCGCATCGCGGCCCTGCTCGCCCGCGACGACGTCGCGGTCACCGGCGACGCCGCGCGCTATCTGCTTGCCGAGGAATACGTGCCCGGCCTCGAGGTCGCCCTGGAAGGCCTGCTGATCGGGGGAACCCTGCACGTCCTGGCGCTCTTCGACAAGCCCGACCCGCTGGAGGGGCCGTTCTTCGAGGAGACGATCTACGTGACGCCCTCGCGCCTGCCGGACCGCGTGCAGCGCGCCATCCGCGCGACCGCCGCCGCCGCCTGCGCCGCGCTGGGGCTGACCGAGGGGCCGGTGCACGCGGAGCTCCGCGTGAACGACGATGGGCCGTGGGTGCTCGAGGTCGCCGCGCGCTCCATCGGCGGGCTCTGCTCGCGCACGCTGCGGTTCGGCACCGGCATGACCCTGGAGGAGATCATCCTGCGCCACGCCCTCGGCTGGACGATCGACACGCTCGAGCGGGAGCGGCCGGCCGCCGGCGTGATGATGATCCCGATCCCGAAGGCCGGTGTGCTGAACACCGTGCAAGGCCTCCACGAGGCCAAAGCCACGCGGCTCGTCGAGGACGTGGTCATCAGCGCCCACGTCGGGCAGGAGGTCGTGCCGCTCCCCGAGGGGTGGCAGTACCTCGGCTTCATCTTCGCCCGCGGCGACGCGCCGGCCGATGTCGAGGATGCGCTGAGGATCGCGCACTCGCGCTTGCGCTTCGGCATCGACTGAGGTGGTGCTGGCGCGCGCGGGACAGCACTACGACGCTGCCGCGCCCGCCTGATCCGGCCCCTTCTCTAATCCCTCGACGACTAGGAGCCTGTCGGAGTATCGACGGGTGCCCCGGCTGGGCCGGGGCGCCCCGAGCGTGTGGGGTTTAGAGGAGCGCCCCGGCTGGGCCGGGGCGCTCCGAACGTTGGGGGGTTTGGGGGGCCATCTCGGGGCCCCCCATATCACTAGACGTGCGCGTGCGCGCCGTTGAGCGCCGGCGCGTGCGTCGCCTGCAGGCGGCGATGGACCTCGGTCAGCGGCTTCTGAAGATCGCTCAGCTGGCCGAGCACGGCCGCGAAGGTCTCCGCCGTCGCCGCCTGCTCGTTGCGATGGTGCTGGAGCTCGGCGACGAGGCCCGCCACCTCACGGCGCAGCCCCTCGACCTCGTGCCGCATCCGCTGGCAATCCTCCTCCGAGGCGGCCAGCCGCGTCTTGAGGCGATCCCGGTCGTCGAGATACCCCGGGATCAGGCGCCCCAGCAGGTACTGACTCTCTTCGAGCCACCGATCGACGCGTTGGCGGTCCTCGAAATCCACGGGCACATCATTCATCATCTGCCTCCTGTCATCGGGTCGTGAGGGCGCGATCGGGATCGACGCTGGGCTCTCGCCGAGACGAACGACGGTGACTCCGTGACCGAGCACCGCCGCACGCCGCGAGCCGGCCGGGGCCGGTCGCGGGGTCTTGCGGCGGTCGACGAGCACGGAGGTGGCGGGATCGCCCTTGAAGCGCTGCTCGAGATATTCGAACAGCACGAGGTCGGAGGCTGGAACGACGACGAGATATTCGTTCATCGCCACGTCCGACACGGCGCCACTCTACCAATGACTCGCGCTCGCTCCAAGCAATCTTCCGGCG
>QHSB01000151.1:0-5748 GCA_003220335.1 Candidatus Rokuibacteriota bacterium | reverse complement strand
CCACACCACGGGCAGGTTCAGCACCGAGGCGCAGCCGAGCGAGGCGATCAGCTCGTGGTCGAAGAACACGGAGCGGATGTCGGCGGCCGTGCGTCCGAGGTAGGGTCGGCGCTCTTCGAGCACCCGGCTCGACCAGAACGTCGGGTTCAGCGCCTTGCGGCCGGCGACGGGATAGGAGGCCGGCCGGTTCGTCCACACGCGCTCGGACTCGCCGGTGCCGGCGTGGTAGCGCATGATCGTGAACAGCTTGTGGCCGAGCACCGCGTGCAGCGCCGTGTCGAGAGCGGCGTAGGTGGCGGCGGGCTGGTCCGGCCGCGCCATCGCTGCGGCGACGGCGGCCAGGTGGGGGACCGGGTCGACGCGGGGGACGCGACTCAACGCGACGCCTGCACCGGCACGATCGCCTCCGGCAGGAGGCCGCGCGGCCGTACGCGAAGGACCACGAGCAGCGCGGCGCCGATCAGCGCCTCCCGCAGCGCCGCCACCTGCACCGGCGCCAGGCCGACCAGCCAGCCGGTGGCGAACCGCGTGCCCTCCATGAGGAAGATCACGAGGGCGGCGCCGAGGACGGCGCCGACGTTGTTGCCGGTGCCGCCGGCGGTGAGCGCCAGCACCACGTAGATCGTCACCAGGGGCGTGAAGACGTCGGGCGCGATGAACGACGTGTAGTGACCCCACAGCGCACCGGCCAGCCCGAGGATCGCCGCGCTCACCGCGAACGCTTGCACCTTGAAGGCGATGACGCGCTTGCCGGCCACCGCCGCCACCTGGTCGTCGTCGCGAATGGCGCGCAGCACGCGCCCGTAGGGCGAGTGGCGGATGCGCTCGCACACGGCGAGGACGGCGAGCACCGCGAGCACGACCATCGCCAGGTAGATGACGTTGAAGGTCTGCGGGGCCACGCGGCCGCGCCAGGGGCCGGGGATGCCCGAGATGCCGTCGGTGCCGTTGGTCAGCCACAGCTCGTTGCTGGCCACGAGGCGCACGACCTCGGAGAAGCCGAGCGTGATGATGGCCAGGTAGTCGCCGCGCAGCCGCGCGGTGGCGAGCGCCACCGCGGCGCCGGCGCCCGCCGCCGCCAGCGCGGCGGCCGCGATGCCCACCACGATCGGCGCGCCGGTCTGGCGGCACAGCAGGGCCGAGACGTAGGCGCCGAGGCCGAAGAAGCCGACGAGACCGAGGTTGATCATGCCCGTCATGCCCCAGACGACGTTGAGGCCGAGCGCGAGCAACGCATAGAGGCCCGCGAAGACGGCCATGGCGACGAGATAGCTGTCCATCAGTAGGCGCGCTCGCCGAGGATCCCGCGCGGCCGGAGCGTGAGCACCAACAGGATGGCGACGAAGCCGACGACGGTGCGATAGGCCGGCGCGAGGACGAGCAGCGACAACTCCTCGCCGACCCCGATGGTGAGCGCGCCCACGACGGCGCCGGGGATGGAGCCGAGGCCTCCGACGACGGCGGCGGCGAAGACCGAGAGGATCACGCGAAAGCCTGTGAGCGGATCGATGCTCGTGTCGAGCCCCAGCAGCACGCCGCCGACGCCGGCCAGCCCCATGGCCACGAAGGTGGTCAGCCGCGCCACGCGGTCGGTGTCGATGCCCTTGACCGACGCCAGCGTCGGGTTGTCGGCGACGGCGCGCATGGCCTTGCCCGTCCGCGTGAAGGCGAGGAACAGGAACACGGCGGTCATGGCGACGACGGCCAGGCCGAAGTTCTGCACTTGCTGGGGCGCGATCCTCAGCCCGGCCACCTGCCAGTCGCGGCGGATCGGCAGGGCGTAGCCGCGCAGGTCGTTGCCGAAGACGAAGCGGATGACGTTCTCGAGGACGAGCGTCAGCGCCACCGCCGCGATGGCCGTCGTGAGCGCGCCGGCCGGCCGCAGCGGCTTGAGGATCAGCTCGTCGCTGACCACGCCGGCCACGCCGGCCGCCGCGAAGGCGACGCCGACCGCGAGCGCCGCGGGCAGCCCCAGCGACACGTTGGCGAGCCAGCCGGCGAAGGCGCCGATGGTGAGGTGCGAGGCGATGGCGAAGTTCGGGAAGCGCAGGACGGCGTAGATCGCGGTGAAGCCGATGGCCGGCACGGCGAGGATCGTGCCGGCCATCAGCCCGTTGAGGACGAGCTGCGCGATCTCGCGCGGCACGTCAGCCGATCTTCAGCAGCTTGAACCTGCCCTTCTCGGCCTGCTCGTACCGGAACTTCGTGTCGAGGATGTCGCCGATCTCGTTGAAGTCGCACGGGCCGCTGGCGCCGTCGAAATTGATTTCCTTGCCCTGCGCGAGCAGCTTGAGCCCCTCGGCCGCGCTGTCCACGCGGGCGCCCCCGCCCTGCGAGATCTTCCGCACGTGGTCGCGGATGCCCGTGCCCGTGGCCTCGCCCTTGGCGTGCGCGATGGCGAGGGCCACCAGGCTGATGTGGTCGTGTGTCTGGCACGAGTACGGGTCGAGATCGTCGTTGCCGAGCGCCTGAGCCAGCCGCTTGTAGGCCGACGACTCGATCGAGGGCGACGGCGCGATCGTCCACGTGCCTTCGGTGACCTCCGGCGGCAGGGCGCTGAGGAGCTTCTGGTTGACCGCGTAGGCCTGTGCGATCTTGGCGCCCGTGTAGCCGGCCTTGTAGAGGTCCTTGAGGACGACGGTGACGTCCGCCGTGTAGCCGTTGAGATAGATCATGTCGGGCTTGTCCTTCAGCACCTGGTCGATCTCCGAGCGGTACGTCGTCTTGTCCTTGTCGTAGACGACCGCGGCCACCAGCTCGGAGCCGTGCTTCTTGAGCTCCTCGCCGACCACCTTCTGCGTGGGCAAGGCGAACGGCGCCTGCACGGCCAGGATCGCCACGCGCCTGCTGCCCTGCGCCGCCATGAACTCGGCGAACTTCTTGCCCTGCAGCTGCGTGTTGGGCTGCGTGCGCACGAGGTAGCCCTGGTGCGGCAGCAGCGTGATCGTGTCGGAGCCCGAGACCGTGGTGAGGAACGTCCTGGACTCCCAGCAGAGCGGCGCCACCGCCGTCGTCACCGCGGACGCCCACGTGCCCATGATCGCGGCGACCTTGTCGAGGTCGATCAGCTTGCGCGCCGCGCGCACGCCGGCCTCGGGATTGGTCTGGTCGTCCTCGCTCACCAGCTGGATCTTGCGTCCGCGGACCCCGCCGGCGGCGTTGATCTCGCCGGCCACCCACTGCATCGCCTTGAGCATCGACGGTCCGTAGTTGCCCCCGTTGCCGGTGAGCGGTGTCAGCGTGCCGAGGCGGATCACGCCGCCCTGGCCGCGCGCGACGGCCGGAACGCCGGCGACGGCGAGCGAGACGGCGCCGAGTTCGAGGAATGCGCGACGCGAGAGGCGTTGAGCCATGGCTACCCTCCGAGAAAGATTCGCCGCACGTCGGGATCGCGCGCGAGGTCGGCCGCGGGGCCGCTCTTGCTGTTGCGCCCGTCCACGAGAATATAGCCCCGCCGCGCGATGGCCAGCGCCTCGAGCGCGTTCTGCTCGACCATCACGATGGCCACGCCGTCGCGGTTCACGGCGGCGACGGTGTCGAAGAGCTGCTCGGCGGCGCGCGGGGCCAGGCCCGCCGACGGCTCGTCGAGCAGCAGCAGCGCAGGCGCCACCATCAGCGCCATCGCCATGGCGAGCATCTGTCGCTGGCCGCCCGAGAGCGTGCGGGCGGCGTGCCGGCGCTTGTCGGCCAGGACGGGAAAGCGCGCGAAGATCTCGTCGATCCTCCGGCGGCTGCCCTTCGGATCGACGTAGCCGCCCATCTCGAGGTTCTCGCGCACCGTCATCGAGGCAAAGACGTTCTGCTCCTGCGGGACGAACGCCACTCCGAGCGCGCTGATCTCGCGCGCCGGCCGGCCCTGGATGGCCGCGTCGCGCAGCCGGACGCGCCCGCGATGCGGGCGCAGAAGGCCGGCCACCACCTTGAGGAGCGTGGACTTGCCGGCGCCATTCGGCCCGATCACGCTGACGATCTCACCCGCGTCGACGGCGAGGTCGACCCCCTTGAGGATCTCGTCGGTCGGCGAGTAGCCGGCGACCACACCCTCCACGGCGAGGAGCGTCATGCGATGCCCACGCGCCGCCCGAGGTAGGCGGCCTGCACGCGCTCGTCGGCGGCCACCTGCGCGAACGTGCCCTCGGCCAGGTGCCGTCCCGCGGCCATGACGATCACGGGATCGCAGAGCCGCGCGATGACGTCGAGGTGGTGCTCGATCACCAGAAACGTGAGACCCGCCTCGCGCAGGGCGTGGAGGTGCTCGGCGATGCGCCCGGCGAGCGTCGGGTTCACGCCGGCGATCGGCTCGTCGAGCAGGATGAGCCTGGGCTCGGTCATGAGCGCCCGGCCGAGCTCGAGCAGCTTCTTCTGGCCGCCCGACAGGTCGGAGGCCGGCGCGTTGAGCAGCGGGGCCAGGCTCAGCCGCGCCGCGACGTCGAACGCACGCTCGCGCAGCTCGCGCTCGCGCCGTGCCACGCCCGGTGGCCGCGCCACGGCCCGCCACAGCGTCTCGCCGGGCTGGCGGTCGCCGTACAGCATGAGGTTCTCCAGCACCGACAGCCGCGGGAAGCCCCGCGCGATCTGGAACGTGCGCACGAGGCCGCGCCCCGTCACCCGGTGCGGTGCCCAGCCCGTCACGTCGGCGCCGTCGAAGACCACGCGGCCGCCGTCGGGCGGGATCAATCCGGACACGCAGTTGAAGAGTGTCGTCTTGCCCGCGCCGTTGGGCCCGATCAGCCCGGTGATCGTGCCGCCGGTCACGGCGAGATCGACGCCGTCGAGTGCGGTGACGCCGTAGAAGGCGCGGCGCAGGTCGCGGACTTCGAGCAGGGGCACGCGGCGATGATACAAGAGCGGCGGTGGCGCTATCATGCGCCGACGATGGACTCCCGATGGCTCGCCCTCACGCTCATCTTCGTCACGCGCACGTCCATGGGCGTGCAGTTCCAGTCGATCGCCTCGGTGGGCCCGCTGATCGTCACCGACCTCGGGCTCTCGTACGCGCAGGTCGGCACCCTGCTCGGGCTCTACCTGTTGCCCGGCGTCGCGCTCGCGCTGCCGGGCGGACTGCTGGGCCAGCGCCTCGGCGGGCGACGCGCGCTCGTCGGCAGTCTCGCCGTCATGGTCGTGGGCGGGCTCGTGACCGCCTGGAGCGACGGGT
Source organism: Candidatus Rokuibacteriota bacterium (assembly GCA_003220335.1). Classification (GTDB taxonomy): domain Bacteria; phylum Methylomirabilota; class Methylomirabilia; order Rokubacteriales; family CSP1-6; genus AR12. The sequence goes on along the minus strand of QHSB01000151.1, from coordinate 593 downwards.
TCGCGGGGGCCGCGGTGGGCCGGGTGCTGAGCGGCAGCGGCGCCGTCCTCATGAACATCCTCCTCGTCAAGGTCACCGCCGACTGGTTCGCGGGCCGCGAGATGGCGACGGCGATGGCGGTGATGCTCACGGCGTGGCCCGTCGGCCTCGGCCTCGCCGCGGCGAGCCTCGGCGGTCTTGCCACGGCCACCTCGTGGCGGACCTCACTCGTCGTCGCCGCCGCGCCCGCCGCGCTCGGCCTCGTCCTCATGGCGAGCGTGTTCCGCGAGGCACCGCAGCGTGCGGCGCCGGGCGCGCGCGCGGCGCTGGGAGCGCGTGACACCGGGCTCGCGCTCGCGAGCGGCCTGGCGTGGGGCGTCTTCAACGCGAGTCTCGTCGCCGTCATCGCCTTCGGCCCCGCGATGCTGGTCGCGCGCGGCGTGTCGCTCGGTCAGGCGGGCTTCGAGGTGAGTCTCGCCATCTGGGTGACGATCGTGTCGGTGCCGCTGGGCGGCGTGCTCAGCGATCGGGTGGGACGGCCGAACGCGTTCATCGTGGCCGGCAGCCTGGCCGGCGCCGCTTTGCTCGGGGCCCTGCCGACGATGCCGGCGGCG
>QHSB01000712.1 GCA_003220335.1 Candidatus Rokuibacteriota bacterium | reverse complement strand
GCCCCTCGCGCCGACGCGCCGGGAAAATTCACGGTCGAAACCGCCCCACGACTTGGCGCGCTTGACGGGGGCCGCGCCGCTGAACTCCGCTTTCAAAAAAGCCCGCACCTCGGCCCGGAGGCTCTCGGCCTCGGGGGGCAGGTCGTTGAGCGCGAAACGGAAGACGGCCGGCATGGCCGGGAGTTGACCACACCACGCGCGACGGCGCAACCGCGGTGCTATAGTCGCGGGTCACAGGCGGAGGTCTCCATGAAAGTCGGGATCGCGCTCAACATGCTCACGAAGGAAGGCCGCACCGACGCGTCCGTGGTCGGCGAGCACATGGCGCTCGGCGACCTGGCCGAGCCGCTCGGCTTCGACTCGCTCTGGGCGCTCGAGCACCACTTCACCGGCTACGCCATGTCGCCGGCGCCGACGCAGCTGCTCGCCTACTATGCCGGGCGCACGAAGCGCCTGGTGCTGGGCACCGCGGTCATCGTTCTGCCCTGGCACGATCCCGTTCGGGTCGCCGAGCAGATCGCGCTGCTCGACATCATGTCCGGCGGCCGCTGTATCTTCGGCTTCGGCCGCGGGGCCGCCAGCGTCGAGTACGCGGGCTTCCGCGTCCCCATGGAGGAGGCGCGCCCGCGCTTCGTCGAGGCGGCGAGGATCGTCGTCAAGGCCCTCACCGACGAGGTCTTCGAGTGGGATGGCGAGTTCTTCAAGATCCCCAGGATGTCGATCCGGCCGCGCCCGATCTCGCATCCCGAGCGGCGCTTCTACGCGTCGTCGGTGAGTCCGGAGTCCGCCGAGATCATGGCCAAGCTGGGCTTCGGCGTGCTGGTGGTCATGCAGAACGAGTGGCCGAAGGCGGCGGAGGACATCCAGCGCTACCGCGAGATCGCCGCCGGCGTGGGCCACACGCCCCGCCCGCCGATCATTCTCACCAACGTCTCCGTCGCCGAGCGGCGCGAGGAGGCGCAGGAGCGCGCCGCCGCGTATCTCTCGCGCAAGTGGGACTCGATCGACGCCCACTACCATTTCTCCGACGGCCACCTCGCCTCCGTGAAGGGCTACGAGTTCTACGGCGGCATGGCCAAGACGTATTCCAAGATGAAGGACCCGGGCTTCCGCAAGAAGGCGACCGACTTCTACGTGAAGATCCAGATCGTCGGCACGCCCGACGACTGCATCCAGCAGGTGGCCGAGCTGCAGCGCCTGACCGGCCTCGATCACCTCGCGACGGAGTTCGGCTTCGGCGGCATGCCGCACGAGCAGGCCGAGCTGAACATGCGGCTCTTCGCCGAGCGCGTGATGCCGGTGCTGCAGCGGGACCGGATGTTCGCCGCGCCGACCAACGGCGCCCCGTCGAGCGCGGCGGACGCCGCGGGGGCGACGGGGATCTTCGCGCCCGCGTGATGGGCGAGACCCACGGGGAGGAGCGCGGCATGGCGATGTACTGGAAGGAGATCACGGTCAACTGGGGGGAATCCGACCCGTTCGGTCTCGTCTACTACCCGCGGATCGTCGCCTGGTTCAACGACACCGAGCACGAGCTGTTCCGGATCATCGGCTATCCGATCGAGCAGATGATCAAGAACGACCGCACGACGTTCGTGATGGGCGAGATCCACTTCCGCTTCATCGGCCCCGCCGCCTACGGCGACCGGATCGTGACGACCATCACGCTGGCGGACATCGGCGATCACACGCTGCACTGGAACTGCAAGGCCAAGAACGCCGTCACCGGCGCGCCGGTCAGCGAGGGCCGGGCCACGCGCGTCTACGCGCGGATCATGGAGGACGGATCGCTCAAGGCCAAGGTCATCCCCGCCGAGATGCTCAGCGCCATTCGCGAGCTCGGCGACCTCAAGCACCTCGGCGGGAACAGCGGCGGCCCGAAGAAGATGCCCGCGTCCTAGCGCGGCGGCGGGGGCGGGGGCGGGCCGGGGGGCGGAGGCGGAATGCCGGCCGGTCCTTCAGGGAGTTGTCGCTCACCGTGCCGAGCGTCGTGCAGCCCACCGGAACCTTGGGATCGGTGGTCAGCCGCAGGCGGGCCATGGCGAGTCGCGTCGCGTCCTGGGCCGCCGCTGCCGACGCCCACACGACCACGATGAGGACCGCGAGTCTCAGCGCCATGCGTCCACCGGCTCCGTCTTCTGATAGTTGCAGCCCATGATGCGCCAGTAGCCGTTGGTCTCGCCCCCGACCACGATCACGTGGATGTCCTCGCGCCGGAACATCGGAATCTCCTCGTCGGGCGCCGCCTTGAGCTTGCTCGCCCACGGCTCCTCGCCGAACGTCGCCCGCGGGTAGATGTAGTTCTGGATGAGCTGGTAATCCCAGTACTCGCCCGCCTTCATGCGCGCGGTGTCGTGGAGCCAGTCGATGAGCGCGTCCTTCTTGGCGAAGCCGCCGCGGTCGACGAACTGGCGCGCGGCGATCGGATCGAGCAGCAGCACCGGCGGCCCGTGCGGGTCCATGCCGCGCAGCAGATGGCCGACGTGCTCGCGCCAGTGCTTCTCGCGCAGCCCGAGCGTGAACGCCGTCGAGCGCACGCCCGAGAACACGCTCACCGCGCTGTCGCCGGCGCTCCGCCCGTGCTGGACGTGGAACGGCGCCCACGGGCTGCGCTCCTCGTTCTCCGCGAAGGTCACGCTGTTGTACGCGTAGCTGTTGCCCTGGTTGCCCATGTAGGAGAGCCCGGGCACCGAGCCGCCCTGGCCGTTCTGCGACAGCAACCCATACGCGCGACCGATCGTCGCGTTGGCGTGGCTGTAGGGGCCCATGGCGCCCGTACCCGCGTTCATGCCGACCTCGTGTCGGATCGGCCCGTTGACGACGGCCATGGCGGCCACCGCGCTCGAGGAGCTGCCGCGCGCCGTGACGCCGGTCGCCGCCAGCGCGAGGATTACCGGGAAATAGTCGGGGCGCGCGCCCGCCATCACGGCGTTCACCGCGACCTTCTCGACGGTGTACTCCCAGTATTCGCGAAAATGCGTCGAGCGCATGCGGCCGACGACCTCGTCGGGTTTGCGGCGCGTGCCGGCCAGCATCGCGGCCACGCGCGCCTCGGTCGGCAGCACGATCGGCAGGTGGTCGGTCCAGTTCCGCTCGAGGAACACGCGATGCAGGTGCTCCTCGGTGTCGGCCTCGACCAGCCGCGGCGTCGAGCGATCGTACTCCACCCTCGCGCGCGCGCCGTCGCGCGGCAGGGTCAGGCCCTCGATGACTTCCTGCATGACGGAACGGCCGGTGGTCGGATCCGTGCCGTC
>QHSB01000711.1 GCA_003220335.1 Candidatus Rokuibacteriota bacterium | reverse complement strand
TCGAACATGAAGCGCTTGCCTTCGCTGTTCTTCAGGGTCCCGCCGTCGCCGCGCACGCCCTCGGTGACGAGGATGCCGCGCACGGACGGGGGCCACACCATCCCCGTCGGGTGGAATTGCACGAATTCCATGTCGATGAGGTCGGCCCCGGCCCACAGCGCCAGCGAGTGGCCGTCGCCCGTGTACTCCCAGGAATTCGACGTGATCTTCCACGCCTTGCCGATACCGCCCGTGGCCAGGATCACCGCCTTCGCCTTGAAGACGACGACGCGCCCGCTCTCGCGCCAGTAGCCGACGGCGCCGACCACACGGTCGCCGTCCTTGAGCAGGCGCGTGATCGTGCACTCCATGTACACGTCGATACCCTGGTGGATGCCGTGGTACTGCAGCGTGCGGATCATCTCCAGGCCCGTGCGGTCGCCGACGTGGGCCAGTCGCGCGTAGCGATGGCCACCGAAGTCGCGCTGGAGGATGCGCCCGTCCTTCGTGCGGTCGAACAGCGCGCCCCAGCGCTCCAGCTCCAGCACGCGCTCCGGCGCCTCCTGGGCGTGCAGCTGCGCCATGCGCCAGTTGTTGAGCATCTTGCCGCCGCGCATCGTGTCGCGGAAGTGGACCTGCCAGTTGTCCTCGGGCCACACGTTGCCGAGGGCGGCCGCGATGCCGCCTTCGGCCATCACGGTGTGGGCCTTGCCGAGGAGCGACTTGCAGACGAGCCCGACCGACACGCCCTGCGCGGCCGCCTCGATGGCCGCGCGCAGGCCGGCGCCGCCCGCGCCGATGACGATGACGTCGTGCTCGTGGACCTCGTAGTCGTGATTGGCCATTTAGATGATCCTCAGGTCCCGGATGATGCCCATGGAGACCAGGCGGATGTAGAGGTCCGTGAGGCCGACGCTGAAGAGCGACAGCCACGCGAAGGTCGGATGCTGCTCGTTGAGCCGCGTGATGAAGCGCCAGAGCCGGTAGCGCGTCGGCGCCTTGCTGAACACGTCCACGTGACCGCCGCACACGTGCCGGCACGAGTGGCACGAGAACGTGTAGCCGGCGAGCAGGATCACGTTCGCCCACATCACGAGGGTGCCGACGCCGATGCCGAACTCCGCGCCGCCCGCGGGCTTCGGGAAGCGTAACGCGAGGACCGCGTCCCACGTCAGCAGCGCGATGAAGATCACGGCCACGTACCACAGATACCGGTGATAGTTCTGCAGCACGAGTGGAAAGCGCGTCTCGCCGCTGTAACCGCCGCGCTGCGCGTCGGGCAGCGCGCACGCCGGCGGCGAGAGCCAGAACGAGCGGTAGTACGCCTTGCGGTAGTAGTAGCAGGTCAGGCGGAAGAGACCGGGCCCCCACAGGATCAGGAACGCCGGCGACAGCACGCCGATGATGGGCAGCTGGACCTCGGGCAGCCCGTAGCCGAACGTCACGTGCAGGCATCTGGCGGACAGGCACGGCGAATAGAACGGCGACAGGTACGGCGGCGCCCAGTAGTGAGCGTTCTGGAAGGCCGCCCACGTCGAATACACGATGAAGCTGCCGAGCACGATCGCCGTCGTCAGCGGCAGCGCCCACCACGCGTCCTTGCGCAGATGGGGCGCCGCGATCGGCGGGCGTGGGCGGGTCGCCGCCTGAACGCTCATGCATCCTCCCTGGCGTAGATCTTCTGCCCGTCCTGATAGAGGTCGCCGCCGTGGCAGTCGTAGAGCACGATCGCCGGGAACCCATCCACCTCGAGCCGGCGGATCGCCTCCGTGCCGAGGTCCTCGTAGGCCACGATCTCCGCCTTCCTCACGAACTCGGAGAGCACGGCCCCCGCGCCGCCGATGGCGCCGAAGTAGACGCCCCCGATGACGGTGCCCGGCCGCGCCGGCGACGGGCCCGTGTAGTAGATGATCTGGCCCTCGATGTCGATCGGCAGCCGCTCGCCCTTCTCGATCAGCGGCAGGAGCCGGCCGTGGGCGGCGTCGCGCGCGGTATAGATGACGCCCGAGATGCGGACGCGATCGCCCGCCTTGAGCGATTCGACGTCGGCGTCGGAGAGCGGCGTGCGGACGTCCTTTTGCTCGGAGGGGGGCTCCGCCCCCCTTCCGAAACCTCCCCCCTTCGATTGCGCCGGCGAAGCCGGCGCTCGATCGCGGTCGCTCATAGCGTTGCCTCTTTGTGCCGATGGGCGTGACATTCGATTTCCTCGGAGGGGGGCTGCGCCCCCCTTCCGAACCTCCCCCCTTCGATGGCGCCGGCAAAGCCGGCGCTCGAACGGAGGCGGTCCTCCCGCGCGGCGATCGTGCTCACAGCGTGACTTCCTTGTGCCGGTGCGCGTGACACTCGATCGTCACCGCCACCGGGAGGGACGTGATGTGACACGGGTAGGCGAGCATGTGGATGCCGAACGACGTGGTGTCGCCGCCGTAGCCCTGCGGCCCGATGCCAAGGCGGTTGGCGCGCGCGAGCAGCTCCTGCTCCAGCGCGTCGAGGGTCGGATCCGGGTTGGGCGAGCCGAGCTCGCGAAAGAGCGCCTTCTTGGACAGGATCGCCGCCTTCTCGAACGTGCCGCCGACGCCGACGCCGAGGATGAGCGGCGGACAGGCGTCGGGACCGGCCGTCTTCACGCACTCGATGACGAAGTCCTTCACCCCGGGCAGCCCCGCCGCCGGGGTGAGCATCGTGTACTTCGAGCGGTTCTCGCAGCCGCCGCCTTTGGCCATGAGCATGAGCTTGAGCATCGCGCCGGGCACGATGTCGACGTGGATGACCGCCGGCGTGTTGTCGCCGGTGTTCACGCGGTCGAAGGGCGAGCGCACGATGGAAGCACGCAGGTAGCCTTCCTTGTAGCCCTGGCTCACGCCCCCGTTGATGGCGTCGTACAGGCCGCCGCCCGTGACGTGCACGTCCTGGCCCAGCTCGACGAAGCAGATCACCATCCCCGTGTCCTGGCAGTACGGAATCTGCCGCGCGCGGGCCATCTCGGCGTTCTGCTTCAGAATCGTCAGCACCTGCTTGCCGGCGGCCGAGCGCTCCGTACCGAGCGCTCGGTCGAACGCGCGCAGCATGTCAGGCTCGAGATTCCAGTTCGCCTCCATGCAGAGCTTGGCGACGGCGTCGGTGATGGCCGAGACGTGGATCTCGCGCATCAGGGGCCGCCCGGGCTCAGCTTCGCCATCGCCGACTTCGCGCGCTCGGCCTGCTCGCGCGGCGACACGTCCTCCTTGTGGGTGGCGAGGCTCCACTGGTTGCCGAATGGGTCCTCCAGCTTGCCGAAACGGTCGCCCCAGAACATGTCGGTGACCGGCATGAGGACCTTGCAGCCCGCCTCCACCGCGCGCCTGAAGGCGGCGTCGACGTCGGGCAGGTACAGAAAGAGCCCGCCCGTGGTGCCGCCCAGCGCCTTGGGCGCGCGGGCCGAGCTCATACCCGGAAATTCGTCGCTCAGCATGACGACGGAGTCGCCGATGCGCAGCTCGGCGTGCATGATCTTGCCGCCGGGGCCCGGCATGCGGTCCTTCTCGCGCGCGCCGAAGGCGCGAACGTAGAACTCGATCGCGCGCGCGCCGTCGTCGACGGTGAGGTACGGGGTGACGGTGTGATAGCCGGCCGGCACGGGCCGGACCCGCTTGGCCGCCGGCCGCGGAGACCGCGCCGGGCGCTTCGCCTTGGCCTTCTTCGCGGCCATGCTCGCCTCCGTCTAGAGCTTGAGCTTGTCGACCAGCTCGCGTACGGCGCCGGCCGACTTGTCGAACGCGGCCTGCTCCTCG
>QHSB01000710.1 GCA_003220335.1 Candidatus Rokuibacteriota bacterium | reverse complement strand
CGCGGTGACGGACGATCACGGGCGATACGTGATCCCCGACCTGCCTCAGGCCACGTACAGCGTCTGGGTGCGCGGCTACGGACTCGTCGACTCGCCCAGGGTCACGAGCGTGCGCGGCCGGATCGTGAACCTGACGGCGGTGCCGGCTCCGAATGCGGCGGCCGCGGCGGAATACTACCCGGCCATCTACTGGTTCTCGATGCTGAAGATTCCCGACAAGGGCCTGTTTCCCGGCACCGGCCCTGACGGCAACGGCATGCCGGTCGCCTACAAGACCCAGGAGCAGTGGCTCAACGCCGTCCAGCTGAACGGCTGCGGCAACTGTCATCAGCTGGGTGACAAGGCGACGCGTGAGATACCCGCGGCCCTGGACGTCTCGAAGAGCTCGTCGGTCGATGCGTGGACGCGCCGTCTACAGTCCGGACCCGGCGGCGGCTCGATGGTGAGATTCATCGGCCTGATGAACACGAACGACGGGGGCCACCTGCGCCGGCTGGCGGAGTGGACCGATCGCATCCGCGCCGGCGAGCTTCCGGCGTCGGCGCCGCCGCGGCCGCACGGCGTCGAGCGCAATCTCGTGGTGACCGTGTACGACTGGCTGAGCCCGAAGTACTACATCCACGACCTGATCGTCACCGACCGGCGGAAACCCACCGTCAACCCCTATGGCCTGATCTACGGCGCCGCCGAGCTGAGCACGGATCACCTGCCGGTCCTGGATCCCGTCAAGGTGACCAAGACCACCATGAAGGTGCCGATCCGCGATCAGGATGCTCCCAGCTCGGCGCTGGCGAACCCCGTCGTGGCGCCCTCGCCGTACTTCGGCACCGAGCAAGTCTGGGATTCGCGGGTCAACGCGCACAACCCGATGATGGATCAGGAGGGGCGCGTCTACTGGACCGCGCAGATCCGCTCGCCGAAGAATCCGCCGGCGTACTGCGCGGCGGCCTCCGGTCATCCGTCGGCCAAGGTCTACCCGCTGGCGCACATCCGAGACGGCTTCGTGCAGAACTCGCGTCAAGTCACGGTGTACGACCCGAAGAGCAAGCAGTTCACGTTCATCGACACGTGCTTCGGCACGCACCATTTGAATTTTGCCGAGGACGCGAACCATACGCTGTGGCTCAGCAACAACCTCCAGAACGAGTTCGCCATCGTCGGCTGGGTCAACACGAAGATGTTCTGGGAGACCCGCGACGCCGCGACGTCGCAGGGGTGGACGCCCCTCGTCGTCGACACCAACGGCAACGGCCGGCGGGACGCCTGGGTCGAGCCGGAGGCGCCGGACGATCCGGCGAAGGACAAGCGCATCGGACTCGGCCTCTACGGCATCGCGTACAGTCCCGCCGACGGATCGATCTGGGGATCGAACATCGGCCATCCGGGTTTCGTCATTCGCGTTCAGCCCGGATCGAATCCGTCCCAGACCGCGCTCGCGGAGGTCTACAAGGTCCCGCCGCCGGGCTACGGAATGCGCGGGTTCGACGTCGACCGCCAGGGACGGGCGTGGGTGACGCTGGCCAGCGGCCACATCGCCAGCTTCGACCGCCGCAGGTGCCGAGGGCGTCTCAATGGACCGGGGGCGGCGGAGGGGAACCTGTGTCCCGAGGGCTGGACCTTCTATCCGATCCCGGGCCCCACGTTTGCCGGCCGGGACGGCGCCGCCGAGGGGCCGTACTACACCTGGATCGACCAGCACGACATCCTGGGCCTCGGCCGGGACACGCCGATCGGCACCGGCAATTTCGCGGACTCGCTCTATGCGTTGACGTACGGGAAGGTCGTCCAGCTGCGCGTTCCGTATCCGATGGGCTTCTTCGCGAAAGGCG
>QHSB01000084.1 GCA_003220335.1 Candidatus Rokuibacteriota bacterium | reverse complement strand
GCCTGGAGATAGCCGCCAATGGCCTCGGCCAGCGAGGTGTAGGGCGGCAGCGGCGTGAGGTCGCCCGCCTCGAAGCCGTTCGGATAGCCGGCCTCCGTCAGGAGCTGCTTGGCGCGCTTGGGGTCGTAGGGATGCGGCTCGATGGGCAGCGCGAACTCGAACGAGGAGGGCACGAAGGAGCCGGTCACCTTGGCGAAGCCGAGCATCTCGGCCTGATTGATGGCCTGGCGATCGAGGGCGAGGCTCGCGGCCAGCCGCACGCGGCGGTCGTTCCAGGGCGACTTCGGATCCCACTGGTCGAGGAAGTCCATCCAGTAGACGCCGTACACGAGCGGCGCGACGATCTTGACGCCGGGCGAGCGGCGCAAATCTTCCGCCAGCGTGCCGCCGAAGAGATAGGCGATGTCCACCTCGCCCGTCTTCACCGCCGCCGCGCGCGTGGACTCGTCCGAGATGCTGCGCATGACGAGACGCTTCACGCTCGGCGTCTTGCGCCAGTACTGCGGGAACGCCTCCAGCACCAGCTCGACGCCGGGCTGGAAGCTCACGAACTTGAACGGCCCCGCCCCGATGGGGGCCTTCTTGAACCCGTCCTCGCCGACCTTCTCGATGTATTTCTTCGGCACGATCCAGCCCGCGCCCGTGGCCGACGTGCCGTAGAAGGCCATGAAGTCGGGCCACGGCTCGCGCAGCACGATGCGCACGCGGTTGGGCGCGACGACCTGGATCTCCTTCACGCGCTCCTTCAGCAGCTTGGCCCCGCTGCCCTTGTAGCGCTCGAACGAGAACTTCACGTCCTCCGCCGTCACCGGCTCGCCGTTGTGGAACTTGATGCCTTTGCGCAGGACGAAGTCGTAGGTGACGTTGTCCTTGGCGAGCGTCCAGGATTCCGCGAGGCTCGGCGTGCCGATGTTGCCCGGCATCGGCTTGACGAGCGCGTCGTGGATCGCGTAGAGCACCATGAACGGCGTGATCAGCCCCTCGGTGTCGCCGGGGTCGAGCCAGCGGTTGACGAGCGTGACGTGGACGCCGATGACGAGGGTACCGTCGGCCGGCGCGGCGGCCGCCGGCGCGGTCGAGGCCCATGCGATGAGCGCGAGACTTGCGATCAGGACCCGGCGGCGAACGCGCATTCACGAGCCTCCTTGAGCGGCAGGGCACACGATATCACGGGGGCCTCCAGCAGGAGCCCTCGCCCGCCTTCGCTGGCCAGCGGATGCAAGACGTCGATCGCATAGGCGACATCCAGGCGCTCTCCCAGCCAGCTGGGCATCGCCGTCCGCGCGTGAAGGTCGAGCCCTTGAGCGTCGTGTGCCGCTCGCAGCGCGTTGACGGGGTCGCTCAGCACCACCGCGGGCGGCGGAACTTGCGGCAGAGGCCGGCCATCCGGTCGGCGGAAGCGGAGCTCTCCATCAGCCTGTCGCTCCAGCTGATAACCCTCTTCGTGCATCGCGCGGTGATGGCGGCGACACAGCAATGCGAGATTCGACAGCGTGGTGGGGCCTCCGTGGGCCCAGTGGCGAATGTGATGGCCCTGACCGAACGCTCGTGCGCAGCCGGGGAAGCGGCAGCCCCGGTCCCGGTGCTGCAGAGCACGTCGTAGCGCCGGCGGAATGGTGCGAGTCCTCGCACCGACCTCCGTGACATGGCCGTTTCCGTCATGTTGCATGACGACCCGAGTCGCGTCGCAGGCCAAACGCCGGGACGTTTCTGCGGGAACGTGTGTCCCGTCCGCGAGGACCGACTGGCCCGGAGCGTCCGGGTCCGCCAGCACCGGGGCATCGACGTGGACCACGACTTGGTACCGCTCCCCGGGTGTTCCGGGATCGATCCCATGATGGAGCGCCGTTTCGGCGACGAGAGCCAGCGCGTCCGCCTGCTGCTGCGCCATGGTGGGCGTCTCGGCGGGAACGTCGCCCCCGGGCGTTCCTGCGGGAACGTCCTCGCCGTGCTTCGCGTGTGCACGCTGATACAACGTCTCGCGGGCCGCGGCCAGCGCCTGCAAGAGCGCGGCGCCGACCTCCGGCGCCAGCCGTCCGCGGATGACGACCATCCCGTCTTCGTCTCGATACACATGGAGCGCACGGCTCCGGTGGCGCCGAGTGCTCTCCCGAGCTTCGGCGATGCGGTCCACCCGGCGCCAGCCACGGACGATGCGCTCGACGTGCTCGGCGGTCCCGGCGCGAGCGACCGCGAGCAGGCGCTCCTCGGTCTCTGGACTTGCCACGCGCGTCAGCGCCCGGATTTTCGAGTACGACAGCTCGCCACGGGCGAGGGCCTGAGCCAGTAACGGCAAGGTGCCGAGGGCCCGCGCAACGCGGACGTGCTCGCGGGCGGCACCGGGCTCGAGGCCTACGCGCCAGGTGAGCCACGCGGCGCAGGAGCTGAAGCCGTTACCCCAGCCGCCGCGGGCGTCGAACTCCCGGATCAGGTCCAACAGCCGCGCGCTGGCGGCGTCGAGATGCGCGGAGAGCTCGGCGATCTGGTCGCCCAGTCGCTCGAGCTCTGCAATCGGTTCCGCCGTGGGCCGAACGGTGCACTGAAAATCGCTGTTCATCGGCGCCTCTCCTCTTCGTTCTGCGCCGACTCTACACCGCGATTTTCAACACGCCCGGGCGCCTCCACGACGAGCGATCGCGATGGGATCCGAGTCTTTCGCGAGAAACGAGCGATCGCAGCACTGTCGGGCTGCGGCGCGTTCCTGGCGCGCTATCCGTCCGGCGCGCCTGACACGCGATGCGCGTACAGTCAGAACGCTGTCAAGCGGAAAATGTCGGCGAGAGGCTATGGGGTGCACGCGGGTCAGTGCGCGAACCTTCGCGTACGACAGCTCACCGCGAGCGAGCGCGTGCGCCAGCCGGAGTCGAGTTGCCGACGGCACAGGCTCTCGCGCATGCGGCGCGACGGCGCTATGCTCGCGGCGGCCATGAACGGGCCTCCGCGTTTCTGTGCCTGTGTCGCGCTTGCCCTCGGCTTCGTCGTCGCCGGGTGCGGCAGCGCGAGCGTCTCCGCCGCCCGCGACGTTGGCGCCACGCCGGGGGTCGCGCCTCCGACCGTCTACGTGAGGGACTTCGACCTGGACGCCGCCACGATCAAGGTCGAGCGCGGCGTGCTCCCCCCGCCGCCGCCTCCGCCACCGGGACCGCTGGGACGCGTGCTCCCCGCGCCGCCCGGTGCACCCGCGGACGCCGCCGGGCGCGCGCGCGAGCTGATCGAGCTCATGTCGAACGCGCTCGTCGACGACCTCTCAAAGGCGGGGCTCGTCGCGCGTCGCCTGCGGGTCGACGAGGCCGCGCCCGCTCGCGGCTGGCTGGTGCGCGGCATCTTCACGGACGTGAACGAGGGCAACCGGCTCCGCCGCGCCGCCATCGGCTTCGGCGCCGGGGAGACGCGCCTGCAAGTCGTCGTGGCCGTCGACAATCTGGCGGACGGCGCGCCGCGGCCGTTCTACGAGCTGGACACGACGGCGGCGAGCGGCCCACTGCCCGGCGCCGTGATCACGCTCAACCCGTACGTCGCCGCCGCGCGGTTCGTGCTGGCCGGCCACGACCTCGAGCGCAACGTGAAGCAGACGGCCGGCCAGATCGCGGCCGACGTCGCCGCGCGCGCCGCCGCCGCTAAATAGCGCGCGCCGGCGTCTCAGGCGCAGGCGAGCGCATAGATATCCTCCACGCCGTCCGGCAGGCGATGCTCGCGCCACGAGCGGCCGCCGTCCTCGGTGCCGAACACCTGACCGGTGCGGCTGACGCAGTAGACGCGGTCGGCGTCGGTCGGGTGCAGCGCGACGGCCATCATCGTCGTCTCCGCCTTGACGCCGTGGTCGAAGCGCGTCCACGTCTCGCCGACGTCGTCGCTGCGGTAGAGCGAGCCGTCCTGGCTGCGCGCGGCGGGGCTGAGGCACGCGTACAGCACGCGCGGGTCTTGAGGGCTGACGCGGATGTCGCGGCCGTACGTCAGCGGCGAGAAGCGGCCCACCTCCATGTCGCGCCAGCGCGCGCCGCCATCGGTGCTCTGGAACAGCCCCATGCGGATGGCGGCGTACGGTACGCCCGGGTTCGCGGGCGTGAGGGCAACGGCGTGGATGTCCAGCATGCCCTCGATCTCGGTGTCGCTCACGATACGGCTCTTGAGGTGCGGCCGGTCGGCGAGCTTGACGAGGTCCGCGGTGCAGTCGGTCCACGTCTCGCCGCCGTCGTCGGTCTTCATGATGCCGCCGACCTCGAGCCCGGCCCAGATCGTCTCCGGCCGCGCGGGATCCGCGGCCAGCCGCATCACGCGGCACGCGAACCCCATCTTCACGCGCTCGGGCAGGATCGCCTTCGGCAGCCGCCGCCACGTGTCGCCGCCGTCGTCACTGCGAAACACGCCGACGGGCGAGGTCCCGGCATAGATCCGGCGCGGATCGCCCGGATGCACGAGAACCGACCAGACTTGCAGGCCGCTCTCGGGAAGGGCCAGCCGCTCCCAGGCATCACCGCCGTTCTTGCTCCGGTACGGCCCGTCGTGGGTGCCGATATAGATGATGTCGGGGTTCGTGGGATCGACGGTGATGGCCTGGACCTTGGTCCCCTCGGGCAGCCCCTTGGTGAGCTGCTCCCAGCCGCCGTCGCCCACACGGCGGAAGATTCCCGGGCGCTTGCCGGACGTGAACGAGCCGACCCCGACGTACACGCGCGACGGTCTCGACGGATTCGCCATGGTGGTGTCCTTTCGTCGGACGTTTCGGCGGTACGATAGCACGCCGGGCCAGACGTGGCCCGCGATCGGGGGCGACATGAGACTCGCGGGGAAAGTGGCGCTGATCAGCGGGGGGGCGCGCGGCATGGGCGCGGCCGAAGCCAAGATGTTCGCGCGCGAAGGTGCGCAGGTCGTCATCGCCGACGTGCTGGAGGCCGAGGGCCGCGCCGTCGAGGCGGAGGTGGCGGCCAAGGGCGGCAAGGCGGCCTTCGTGCGGCTCGACGTGACGCGCGAGAACGACTGGCAGGAGGCCGTCGCGCTGGCCGAGCAGCGCTTCGGCAAGCTCAACGTGCTCGTCAACAATGCGGGCATCAGCGCGACCGGCCGGGTGGAGGACACGCCGCTCGAGGCGTGGCAGCGCGTGATGGAGGTCAACGCCACCGGCGTGTTTCTCGGCAGCAAGGCCGCCATCCCGGCCATGCGGCGCGCCGGCGGCGGCTCGATCGTCAACATCTCGTCGCAGCTCGGGCTCGTCGGCACGGACATCACGAGCCCGATGTACCCCGCCTCCAAGGGCGCCGTGCGGCTGTTGACGAAGGTGACGGCGATCCAGTACGCGAAGGAAGGCATCCGCGCGAACTCGGTGCATCCGGGTCCGATCGTGACCCCGATGACCGAGAAGCGCCGCGCCGACCCCGCGACCTATCAGCTGATGCTGTCGCGCATCCCGCTCGGCCGGTACGGCGAGCCCGAGGAGGTCGCCTACGCCGTGCTCTATCTCGCTTCCGACGAGTCCGCGTTCGTGACCGGCAGCGAGCTCGTCATCGACGGCGGCTGGACGGCGCAATGACGCCCGCGGAGCGGGCGCTCCGCAAGCGGGACGGCGGCAATGACGCCCGCGGAGCGGGCGCTCCGCCGATGCTGGACGCAATGACGCCCGCGGAGCGGGCGCTCCGCCCATGCTGGACGCAATGACGCCCGCGGAGCGGGCGCTTCGCCGATGCCGGACGCAATGACGCCCGCGGCGGCGCCGATGCTGCTGCGCGACGGACTCGTCGGCGGGCGCCGCCAGGACATCGCCATCCGCGACGGCCGCATCGAGCGCGTCGGCGCCGGCCTCGACGCGACGGGGCACGAGACGCTCGACGTGACCGACCGCCTCGTGCTCCCCGGCTTCGTCGAGAGCCACATCCATCCCGACAAGGCGTTCATCGCCGACCGCACGCAGGGGTTGCGCGCGGGCGGGCCGACGCCGCAGACGCTCGTGGCCGAGCTGAAGAAGCGCTTCACCGTGGAGGACGTGTACCAGCGCGCGCGGCGCGTGGTGGAGCTGGCCGTGCGCCACGGCTGCACCACGATGCGCGCCCACGTCGAGGTGGACGCCTTCGTCGAGCTGCGCGGCGTCGAGGCGCTACGGCGTCTGCAGGCCGACGTCGCGGGGGCGCTCGATCTCCGCCTCATCGCCTTCGCGCAGGAGGGCATCTTCCACGACGCGGTGACGAAGAGTTTGTTGACCGAGGCGCTCAAGGCGGGGCTCGAGACGCTGGGCGGCTGTCCCTACATGGACGACGATCAGCGCGCGCACATCGACTGGTTCTTCGAGACGGCGCAGGCGTTCGGGGTGCCGCTCGACTTCCACGCCGACTCCGCCGACGATCCCGCGCTGCTGACCACGGATTACATCGCCGAGCAGACGCTCGCGCGCGGCATGCAGGGCCGCGTCACGCTGGGCCACCTCTGCATGCTCGACGTGCTCGAGCCGGCGCACCGCGCGAGGGTCATCGACCGGGTGCGGGAGGCGGGCATCCACGTCATCAGCCTGCCCGCCACCGAGTTGCACGTGAAGGGCCGCGCGGATGCCACGCGCACGTGGCGCGGCGTCACGCGGATCGCCGAGCTGCGCGAGGCCGGGATCAACGTGTCGATCTCGACCAACAACATCGTCAATCCCTTCACGCCGTATGGCCATCCCGATCTCCTGCGGCAGGCGCTCGTGACCGCCATGGCCGCGCACCTCGGCAACCTCGACCAGCTTGCGTGGCTGCCGGAGCTGATCACGACGAACCCGGCGCGCGCGCTGAGCCTGTCCGGGTACGGCCTCGCCCCGGGCTGCCACGCCGATCTCGTCGTGCTCGACGCGCGGGACGCCGCGCAGGCCATCACCGAGCAGGCCGAGAAGCTCTACGTCATCAAGGGCGGACGCGTCGTCGCACGCACCACGCGCACGACCGAGCTGTCGATCGACCGGCGCGGATAGCGCCGGATGTCCCGGCTCGGCTCACGAGCGGTCTTCACACCGGTCCTGCTCGCCTGCTACGCCACCACCGCCGCGGTCCACGTGGCCTCGATCGTCCTGAACACGCTGCTGCCGTTTCACGTCGTCGATCTCGGCGGCACGAAGACCCAGGTCGGGCTGCTGTTCTCCGTCATGACCATCGTCTCGATGTTCCTGCGTCCGACGGTGGGCGGCTGGGTGGATCGCTTTGGCGCGCGGCCCGTCATCGCTCCGGGTATCGCCGCCCTCGCGCTGACGTCGCTGGCGCTGCAGCTCGCGACGACGCCGGTCGCGATCATCGTGCTGATGGTGGGCCTCGGCGTCGCCAACGGGCTCATCACCACACCCGCGAGCGTGTTGAGCGCGCTGAGCAGCCCGCCCGCGCACCGCGGCGAGGCGCTCGGGACCTACTACCTTGCCGGCTCGCTCGGCATCGCTGTCGGTCCACCGCTGGCCTTCGGTCTGCGCGCCCTCGGCGGCATGCCTCTGGCCTTCGCGGTCGTGACCGCCTTCGCCGTGCTGCTCGCGGTCATCGTGGCGCGGCTGCCGTCGAACGTCGCCGGCCCCGCCGCGGCCGGGCCGCGCCGGCTGCCGCTGATCAGCCGCTCGGCGCTGCCGGTGTCGTTCGCGCTCGTGCTCTCCACCATCGGTCACAGCTCGGTGTTCGCGTTCCTGCCACTCTACGCGGTGGGGCAGGGTCAAACGGCGGCCCTCGCCTGGTACTTCGTCGTCTATCCCGCGTGGCTGATCCTCTGGCGCGCGCTGCTGCGCGGCGTGTCGGACCGCCTGGGGCACCTGCGCGTGAGCCTGTGTGCCATGTCGGTGGTGGCGCTCGCCTACGTGATCATCGCGCTGCCGCCGACGCCGCTGTCGCTGACCCTCGCCGCCCTCGTGCTGGCGAGCGGCAACGCCCTGCTCTATCCCACGCTGGCCGCGCTGGTGGTCGAGCGCGCTCCCGAGCGTGAGCGCGGGCTGGCGCTCGGAACGCTGTCCGGCGCATGGGACCTCGGCGTCGTGGTCGGCTCGGTACTGCTCGGCGCCGTCGCCGACCACTTCTCCTACGCCACCGGCTTCGCGGTCGGCTCGGTGTTCGCAGCGCTCGGGGTGTGCGCGCTCGCGCTCACCGCGACGCGCCGGCCCCTGACGGAGCCGCTGCCGAACGCTTAGCGAAATGGGGGGCCCCGAAATGGCCCCCCAAACCCCCCAACGTTCGGAGCGCCCCGGCGCAGCCGGGTCGCTCCTCTAAACCCACACGCTCGGGGCGCCCGGCCAAGCCGTGGCACCCCTCGATACTCGGACACGCTCCTAGGGCATCACCCAGCCGCCGTTCGGCTGCAGCACCTGCCCCGTGAGATAGCCGCCGGCCTCGGCGGCGAGGAACAGCGCGCAGTACGCGACGTCGTCGAGGCTGCCGAGATGGCGCACGGGCAGCTCCTTCATCCGTCGCGCGCGGTACTCGGGTGTCATCACCGCTTTGCTCATGTCGGTGTCGATGCCGCCCGGCGCGATGGCGTTGACGGTGATCCCGTGCTCGCCGACCTCGTGGGCCAGCGCGCGCGTGAGCGCCTCGATCGCGCCTTTCGTCGCCGCGTAGGCGGCGAAGCCGCCGGTGCCGACCCCCGTGCGCGCCAGCTGCGACGAGAGATTGATGATACGGCCGTACGTGCGCTCGATCATCGCGGGCAGCGCGGCCCGGGTGCACAGCATCGTCCCCGTCACGTTGGTGGCGAACATCCGCTCGTAGGTCGCGACCGGTGTGTCGGCGAAGGCGCCGCGGTCCATGATGCCCGCGTTGTTCACGAGGATGTCGAGACGGCCGAAGCGCTTCAGCGTCGCGTCGATCATCGCGCGCACCTCGCGCTCGCTGCCCACGTCGGCCTTCACGGCGAGCGCGCGGCGGCCGGCCTTCTCGAGCGTCGTCACGACCTCGGCCGCTCCCGACGCGCTCGCGTGGTAGTTGACGACGACGTCGGCGCCCTCCTGCCCGAAGGCCAGCGCGATCGCGCGGCCGAAGCCGCGACTGCCGCCCGTCACCAACGCCACGCGCCCGTCCAGTCGTCCCATCGTCACGATCCGCGCCGAGCGCGTCCGCCACCGCCGCGGCCGTGGCCCTTGCCGGAGCCGGGCGCGGTGGTGGCGTGCGGCCCCTTGTCCTCGGAGTGCTGTTCGACGGTCTCCTCCGAGGTGCGCACGTCGCTCGCCAGCCGCTCGAGGTCGGCGCCGTGCGCGCGCGCGACGCTCTCCCAGTCCCGGCCGCCACGCATCTCGGCGACGAGGGCGTCGAACGGCGCGTGCGTCTCGAGAGACAGGCGATTGGCGATGAGCAGATCGCCCCAGCCGAGCCCGGTCTGTGCCCGCTGCGCGCGCAGCGCCTCGGCCGACATGCCGAGCTTGCGCGACAGATGCCCGAGCACGACGCGCTCGCCGTCCGGCTCTTCCGCGGCGGCCTCGATCGCCGCCGCGCGCTCGGCGAGCGGCGGCGACGGCTCCGCGACGGCAGGCGGCGGCGGCGCGGCCGGCGGCGGTGGTGGCGCCGGCGGCATTCCCGACGGCGGCGGCGGTACGGCGCCGGCGCCGACGAGGACCAGCGCCAGCGCGGCGAGCGACGCGGCGTGAGCGACGCGGCCCATCAGGTGGGCAGGCCGAACAGCGACGTCATCCGCTCCGTCTTCAGCATCTCGGCCATCGCCTCGTCGGACGGGCGGCGCTCGAGGCGATCCGCCGCCTCCAGGACCTTCGGCAACAGCGTGAGGTCGCCCGCCGTGTTGAGGTGCACGCTCGGCAGCGTGCCGAGCGCCCAGTGCACGGCGCGGTCGATGTCGGCCTGCGCCTCGAGCGGCTGGTACCACGTGGTGTGACGGCGCTCCGTCGTGGCCCACGGCCCGCGCGCGATCGACTTGATGACCTGCACGGCCACGTTGCGCTCGCGACACACGGCCAGCACCGCCTCGAACGCCTCGCGGTAGCGCGCGTCCTGCGCCATGAAGAAGTTGTAGGGCAACAGCACCGCGTCGAAGTCGTGGCGCGCGAGGCTGCGCCGGTGCATGGCCGCGATCGTCCAGCCGTGACCGGTCACGCCGATGAAGCGCGCGAGTTTTTCTTCCCTGGCGCGCACGCACGCCTCCAGCGCGCCGCCTGGTCCCATCGCCACGTCCCAGTCGTCCGGGTGGCCGAGCGAGTGGAGCTGGATGAGGTCCACGTGATCGACGCGCAGCCGCTCGAGCGAGCGGTGGATGTCGTCACGCGCCTCCTTTCCCGTCCGCGAGCCCGTCTTGGTGGCCAGGAAGAAGTCCTTGCGATGGCGCGCCATCCACGGGCCGATGCGCAGCTCGGAGTCACCGTAGCGCGCGGCGGTGTCGATGTGGTTCACGCCGTAGCGCAGCAGCGTCTCGAGGGCGCGGTCGGCGTCGTCCTGGCTGGCGCGCGCCAGCGCGGCGGCGCCGAAGAGCGTCGCGGTCGACAGGTGCCCGGTGCGTCCGAACGGTCGTCGCTGGATCATGGGCCGATCTTACGGTAGAACATCGCTGCCATGAAGATCCCCCGCTTCGGTCTCAACCGGTTCGACGCGCGCTCCGTCGACGCTTTCGCCGCCGACGTCAAGCGCGCGGAGGCCCTCGGCTGGGACGCGGCCTGGCAGCCCGACTCGCAGCTGCGCCGCCGTGACACGTACGTGCTGCTCGCCGCGGCCGCTCGCGCCACCGAGCGGATCATGCTGGGTCCATTGCTGGCGAACCCCGTCAACCGCCATCCGAGCGTCACCGCATCGTCGATCGCCACCATCGACGAGCTGGCGCCCGGCCGCGTGCTGCTGGGCTGGGGCGTCGGCGACACCGCGGTGCGGCTGGCCGGGCTGCGCCCCGCGCGGGTGAAGGAGCTGGAGGCCGCGACGCGGCTGATGCGCGCGCTGCTCGACGGCGAGGCCGTCGAGGTCGGCGCCGAACGGCCGGCGCGGCTGCCCCACGCGCGGCCGGTCCCGATCTGGATCGCCGCCGGCGGCCCGCGCACGCTTCGCATGGCGGGGGGCGTGGCCGACGGCGTGTTCATTCGCGTCGGCACGCATCGCGCGAACATCGCGGGCTCGATCGAGGCCATCCGCGCCGGGGCCGTGGAAGCCGGGCGCGATCCCGCCGCCGTCCGCCTCGGCGCCGTCTTTCACACCGTGCTCGTCGACGACGCGGCGCGCGCGCTGACGATGGCCAAGTCGATGGCCGCGGGCTACTACGAGTACTCGCCGATGCTCTTCGACCGTCCCGGCTTGACCTGGACCGGACCCGACCCGGAGGCGCTCAAGCGCGAGCGGCACGTGTGGCCCGACTTCCACCACGCGCCCGATCTGGAGATGAGCGGCCGCATCGTGGACTTCCTGCCGTCCGAGGCCGCCGACGCGTTCGCCCTGCGCGGCGGGCCGGCGGAGATCACGAAGCAACTGGTCGACGTGCTGCGCGCCGCGCCCGCGCCGTTCGACCACGTCGTGCTGCACCCGATCCCGAACCCGCCGACACCCGACGACCCGGAGCGCGGCTACACGGCGCGGGTGGCGCGCGAGATCCTGCCTGCGGTGAGGCGCGCGCTCGGCGCATCGTAGCTCACGCGTCCATTCGTCGCTCCTCCAGGTCCAGCTCGCGTTCGAGGTTCCTCAGCACGTCGTCGCTGATCTCACCCTCGGCGCGAAGGCGCATGAGCGCCTCGCGTTCCGAGTCGATGACCGTTCGTCGGATCTCGCGGTGCTCGATGAGCTCTCGATCCCCGCCGTCGGCGGCCGATGGATCGCGCTGTCGCTCGATGTGCTCCGAACGGTGCCGGTAGGTGTCGCGGAGCTGGTCGAGAAGCGGGCGATGCCCCGGCCACACCGGATAGAGCTGATCGATCCGCGCCGTGGCGGCCTCGAGCAGTCGCTGCCGGGCGCTCGCTTCCTCCGCGCGAAGCCCGGGATCGGCGGCGAGGTGAAGGCGTCGAATGAGCCACGGCAGGCTCAGCCCCTGCCCCAACAGCGTGAACACGATGACCGTGAGCGTGACGATGATGAGCGCATCGCGCGCGGGGAACGGCCCGCCGGCCGGCAGCGTCGTCGGTAACGCGAGCGCGGCCGCGAGCGAGACCACGCCGCGCATCCCGGCCCAGGACAGCACGAGCGAACACGCGAACGGCCATGGCATGTCCTGCTGTCCGCGGAACATCTGGGGAAGGAAGACGGTACCGAAGATGAAGAGTGCCCGGACGAGGACCAGGACGATGCTGACGGCGATGCCGATGCCCATCAGCCGGATCGCCAGCGACGGTGTGAGCGTGCCAAAGAGCAGCGGCACTTCCAGTCCCATGACGATGAAGACGAACCCGTTGAGCAGGAAGGCGAACGTCTCCCAGACGGCACGCCCCGTCAGCCGGGCGTCGGCGCCCATGATGCGCGAGCCACGATGCCCGAGGTACAGCCCGGCGGTGACCGTCGCGATCACCCCGGAGGCGCCGAGCCGCTCGGCCGGGAGGAAGGCGGCGTAGGGCGTCAAGAGCGAGATCGTCATCTCCACCGGCGTGTCTTCGATGCGAACTCGAATCTCTGCGATCACCCACCCGACGGCCACACCGATGACACAACCGCCCACGAGGGCGACCGCGAACGTCGTGACCGCCGTGGTCGGCGAGAACGCGCCGCCGGCGGCCGCGGCGACGGCGATGCCGTAGATCGTCAGCGCCGTCGCGTCGTTCAACAGACTCTCGCCTTCGAGGATCGTCACGATCTGCCGAGGCAGTCCGAGCCGCGACGCGATCGCGGTGGCGGCGATCGCGTCCGGCGGCGCGACGATGGCGCCCAGCGCGATCGCGGCGGACCACGGAAGGCCGGGAATGAGCGTGTGGGCGACCACGGCAACCGTCAACGCCGTCGCGAAGACCAGGCCGACCGCGAGCGAGCTGATGGTGCCGAGGTTGGCGCGCAGGCTCCGCACCGGCGTGAAGTACGCGGCGATATAGAGGAGCGGCGGCAGGACGATGAGGAAGATGAGGTTCGGCTCGATCGCGATCCGCGGGATCCCCGGCACCAGGCCCAGCACGAGACCGCCGATGACCAGAAAGATCGGGTACGCGATCCCGATGCCGCGCGCGATCGTGACGAGCGCGGCCACCGCGATGAGGAGGGCGAGGATCAGCTCGGCGGTATCCACGCGACGGCCCGGGGCGCTGGCTGACTAGCCGTGGAAGCTGCGGCGGCCTTCTTCGCGCGTCCAGAGACGGATCATGTGGCGCTTGAGGTGGGACTCGGACGCGTCCGTGAAATCGGTGCGGCTGTGCGCGAACTGGCGGTTGTTGATGAACTGGACCTGGCCACGCTCGATCGTGAATTCCACCCACAGCTCGGGTGAGTCGAGCAGCGCGCGCATCGCCGCCAGCGCCTCGCGGCCCTCGGTGTCGAGCGGCTCGGCGGCCAGCTCGGCGCCGGTCTCGACGAGCTTCTCGTTGACGCAGGCCATGAACGTCCGGCCGTCGTACTGAAAGACCGGCCGCCGCGTGACCTTGTCGTCCTCCGGCGCGTGCTCGGCCTGGCGATCCCACGGGAAGGCGCGATACAGGCGCGCGAGCAGCGTGGGATGGTGGCGCGCCAGCTCGTTGTGCACGCTGACCAGGCTCACGAAGCGGCTCACGCCGCCCTCGTGCGCAGGGTTGATGCAGTAGAGCCCCACCAGCTCCGGCGGCAGGTCGAGCCACGCCGCGTCGGTGTGAAACACGAGGTCGAGGTTCGTCACCGAGCGCCGTACGCCGTACTCGAGCTGGCGCCCCGTGTCGCGGACGTCGTAGACCATCGTGCCGTCCCACTTCTGAGCGACCAGCCGCCCGAGCAGGCTGCCGAGCACCCACGCGAGCGCGCGGTTCTCCTCCACCGAGTAGCGCTCGACCGGCACGCGGTCGAGCACGGCGAGGCCGACGCCGGTGCGCAGCGTGTCGCGCACGCGCCGCATCACCTCGGCGCACGCGCCGAGCGCGAACTGCTCGGGCGTGAGCACGAGCGGCGGCAGCGGGTCGCGCCGCAGCTGCTGCGTGACGGCATCCAGCTCGTCGAGGCAGCGCGGCGAGAGCGGGATGAGCCAGTCGCGCGGCGTCAGCGCGTCGCGCCGCCACGCGCGCGCGTCGCGGACCTCCGCGTCGAGCATCGGCGGAGCGGCGAGCCGCGCCGTCATTGCGAGGCCCGCTGGGCGATGCCGCCGCGCGGCGCGCCGGCCGCCGTCGTGCCCCACAGCACCTCGAAGCCGGGCGGCAGCGCACGGCTGTTGCGCGGCGCGAGCCAGAGGCGCAGGAGCAGGCGGTCGGAGTCGGGGCCGGGCGCGTCCTCGTAGGCCGTGCGCGCGTGGTAGACGACGTGATTGTTGAGGAGCTGCAGGTCGCCGGGCCGGAACTCCATGGTGAACGACAGCTCCTCGCACAGCGCGGCGTGCAGGTCGAGCGCCTCGTCCTGCGCCGCGCTCATCCGCGGCACGTCCGGCAGCTTCTGCGCGGCCTCCACGAACGTGCGCGAGTACTGCGTGGTGAACTTGCCGGCGTGCTCGGCGAAGACGGGCAGCGCGTAGACCTGCCGCTCGCCGCCGTCCTCCTCACCCTGGCGGCTGCGCCAGTAGTCGCCGAACAGGAGCGCGTGGAGGTCGGGGCGCCGCGCGCGGATCGCCTCGGCCACGCTCACGGCGCTCACGACCTTGCTCAACCCGCCCGCGCGCGCCGGGCGCACGCAGAGCAGGCTCACGACGTCGCAGCGGTCGGTGTGAAAACGCAGCGGCCCGCTCGAGCGCGCCTTGCTGCGCGACGAGCGGCCGAGGACCGCGTCGACCGCGGGCCCCTCGCGAACCTCGCCGTAGCGCGCGATCTCGTCGCGCACCTCGCCGATCAGCTCGCCGCGCGCGTTCTGGTAGCGGATGTGGCCGAGGTGGCTGCCCAGGCCCCAGGCGAGATTCTTCAGCTCCTCACCGGCGTCGCGATCGACGGGGACGCCGCGCAGGAGCACGACGCCCCGCCCGTTCTCGAGCTCATCCAGCACGCCCGCGAGCTCGCGGGCGAATGTCGGCAGCGGAAAGTCCTCAGGGCCGAAGTCCGGCCACGTCAGCCGGCGCCGGCGCAGCCCGGCCAGCGCGGCGTCGCACTCCGCGATGGCCGCGGCGGAGACCGGACGGATCCAGTCCGTCGCCGCGGCCAGGTCGGCGCCGAGCCACGCGGCCGGGGCCGTGGTCGCGCCCATCACGCGACGGCGGCCGCCTTCCGGAAATCGTCGTCCGTGAAGCCGTAGAGGTGGGCGCCGCCCTCCAGGATCTGGGCCGCGATCTCCTTCGGCACGTTCTTCAGGAGGTTCGTCGAGACGTAGGGGAAGTTCGAGTCGAAGTGCGGGTAGTCGGTCGAGATGCACATGCGGTCGGCGCCGATGAGCCCCGCCGTCGCCTCGATCTCGGGCTCGCTCCCCTCCACGGCCGCCCAGCAGTTGCGCCGGAAGTACTCCTTGGGCGTGAGCGTCAGGTACGGCGCGTGCGAGTCGCGATACTGCGGATAGTCCCACTCGATGCGCGACAGCACGCCGGGCGCCCACGAGTTCTGCGCCTCCAGGAACCCGACGCGCAGCCGCGGGTGGAATTCGAACACGCCGCCGATGATCATCGCGATCAGCGCCAGCTGCATCTCGATCCAGTGGCTGGCCACGTGCCGGTAGAAGCGGTTCTCGCCGTAGAGCACGTTCATGTGCGAGTACCAGGCGCCGGTGCCCTCGTGGAAGCCCCACGTGACGTTGAGCTCCTCGTGCAGCGTGTAGAGCGGGTCCCAGTAGTTCGAGTGCCAGAAGTGGCCGTTGACGAGGTTGGGGCGCATGAACGAGCCGACGGCGCCCAGCTCGCGCACGCAGCGCAGCAGCTCACGGCAGGCGAGGTGCACGTCGTGCGGAGGCAGCATGGCCACGAACTTCAGCCGCTCGGGCCGGTGGCGGCAGAACTCGTGGATCCAGTTGTTGTAGGCCTGGCACAGGGCCAGCGACAGCCGCGGGTCCATGTCGTTGCGCGCGAGCAGGCTGAGCCCCGTGGTCGGATAGAGGACGGCGATGTCCACGCCCTCCATCTCCATGCCGATCAGCTGTGCCTCGGGGTCGTACTTGCGCTGGATGGCGAAGTCGAGGCGGCCGGTGATCCGCGAGCCGGACAGCGGCTGCGTGCTGTTGGCCGTGTCGGCGGTGGCCTTGCCCTTCTTGCGGTACTGCTGCAGCTCGGCGTCCATCGTCGTCGGCAGGCCGTCGATGACGATGGTGCCGCGCACGGGCCGGCCGTCGGCGCCGATCGGCAGCACGACGCGATCCTTGAACTTCGGATCGAGGTACCGCTCGAAGAGATCCGGCGGCTCCATGATGTGCATGTCGCAGTCGACGAACCGGAGCCCGTCCTTCATGACGTCCTCCTCGGCATCGCGGATACGGGTCAGTTGTTGTACGAGGGGTCGAGTCGCTCGAGCCGGCGCAGGAGTCCCGGCCACACGCGCGGGCCCTGGCGCGTGCGCGAGACGGCCTGGTCGAGGACCTGCTTGGGTACCGGGATCAGCTCGCCGCCCGCCTGCGCGCGTACCTGGATCGCGCACGAGGCCTCGAGGTAGTACATGGCCACCCACGCGTCGGCCACCGTCTCGCCGACGGTCAGCAGCCCGTGATTTCTCAGGATGAGCGAGGTCTTGTCACCGAGGTCGGCGACGAGCCGTGGCTTCTCGTCGTCGTTGAGCGCGGGGCCCTCGAAGTCGTGATAGCCGAGGCTGCCCAGCGTGAACATCGAGTGCTGGGAGATCGGCAGCAGGCCGCCGCGCTGGGCGGAGACGGCGACGCCATTCAGCGTGTGGGTGTGCAGGACGCACTTGGCGTCGTGCCGCGCGGCGTGGATCGCGCTGTGGATCACGAAGCCGGCCGGGTTCACCTCGAAGGGGGAGTCGTCGATCTTCTGGCCCTTGAGGTCGATCTTCACCAGGCTGGAGGCCGTGATCTCGTCGAAGAAGACGCCGTAGGGGTTGATGAGGAACTCGTCCTCGGCGTCCGGCACCCGCAGTGAGATGTGCGTGAAGACGAGGTCCTCCCACTTGTACAGCGAGACGAGCCGGTACGCGGCGGCGAGGTCGACGCGGGCGGCCCACTCCTCGGCCGAGACCTTGCCCTTCAACGAGGGGACGTTCAGCGAGATCGAGGTCATGACTGCCTCCCGGATGGTGGTGTTGGCTGAACGCTAGTGCCGCTCGCCCCGGGAGTCAAGCGTGGGGCGCCCGGGACCCCTACGGGTGGTCGCGGCCGAGCCGCTGGGCCCAGCCGACGAGCAGCCGGCCGATCGCGTTCTCGGCCTCCGCGCTGAACGGCACGATCGCCCCCGCCTCGTCGCGCGCGTTGATGAGCTGGAGCACGCCGATGATGTCGCCGCGCGCGTCGCGGATCGGCAGCGCCAGCATCGAGCGCGTGCGGTAGTCGTTCCTGAGGTCCCAGGCGGGGTTGAAGACGTAGGGCAGGTCGTGGTGCATCTCGTACGCATCCGGCGTGTTCACCGAGCGGTGGGTGAGGAGCACGTAGCTGGCGATGCTGCGCTCATCCAGCGGCAACGAGCCGCTGGTCAGCCGCCGGCGCGCCTCCACCCAGCCGAGCCGCCGCTCGAGCGGCTCGTTGTGCGCGGCGGCGAAGCGCAGGCCCCCCGGCTCGCGAATGTAGACGGTTCCCGCCTCCGCGCGCGTCAGCCGCCGTGCCTCGGCGAGCAGGGCGTCGACCACCTCGGCGGAGGCCGCGCCCGCGCGCGGCGCCTCGACGCGGCCGCCACCGACGGCGTCGGCCAGCGCGTCGTAGCGCTCGAACTCCTCGCGGCGCTCGCGCAGCCAGTCGAGCGTCGGGCCCCGTCCGTAGGCGAGCTCGTCGAGCGCCACCACGCGCGCCACGCGCGGCGTGAACGGTCCGCAGCAGGCGAGCAGACTTTCGTCGCGGGCGCTCACCTCCACCGCCCAGAGGTTCGCCGAGCGCTTGTGCCGCCAGAACTCGCGACGCAGCCGATCCATGGCAAACGCTCCCGCCTCCAGTGATTCCCCGCCAGAGGGATGGTAGCATCGGGCCACCAACCGACACGGAGGCCGGACATGACCTTGCCGCTCGAGCCGTACACGGTGATCGACCTCACGCGCGCGCGCTCCGGACCGACGTGCGTGCGCCAGCTGGCCGAGATGGGCGCCAACGTGATCAAGGTGGAGAACAAGGGCGAGGACGACTTCGCCCGCGACGGATTCGACTTCCAGAACCTCCACCGCAACAAGCGGTCCATCACGCTCGACCTCAAGAACCCGCGGGGTGTCGAGGTCCTCAAGCGCCTGGCGGCGAAGGCCGACGTCCTCGTCGAGAACTACCGCCCGGACGTCAAGCACCGCCTCGGCATCGATTACGAGACGTTGAGCAAGGTCAACCCGCGGCTGGTGTACGCCAGCATCTCCGGCTTCGGCCAGTCGGGCCCCTACCGCGACCGCCCTGGCTACGACCAGATCGCGCAGGGCATGGGCGGCCTCATGTCGATCACCGGCCTGCCGGGCCAGGGTCCGGTGCGCGTAGGCATCCCGGTGGCCGATCTCACGGCCGGCATGTTCCTGGCGCACGGCATCCTCGTCGCGCTGCTCGAGCGCGAGCGCTCGGGCCGCGGCCAGTGGGTGCACACTTCGCTGCTGGAAGCCATGGTGCGGATGCTCGACTTTCAGGCCTCACGCTGGACGCTCGGCAAGGAGATCCCGCCACAGGCGGGTAACGATCATCCGACCGGGATCCCGACCGGGGTGTTCAAGACGTCCGACGGCCACATGAACATCGCGGCCTCCGGCCAGGTGATGTACCGCCGACTCTGCGAGGCGATCGGCGCGCCGGCGCTCATCGACGACCCGCGCTTCAAGATGGCGCCCGACCGCTCGAAGAACCGGGCGGCCATGAACGCGGAGCTCGACCGGGTGCTCATGCACAAGCCGACGGCGCACTGGGTGGACGTGCTCAACAAGGCGGGCGTTCCGTGCGGCCCGATCTACAACGTGAAGGAGGTCTTCGACGATCCGCACGTGCAGGCGCTCGGGCTCGCGGTCAGCATCGAGCACCCGCGGCTCGGCAAGCAGTCGGTGCAGAACCTCCCGGTGACCCTCTCGCGCACACCGGGCGCCGTCCGCACGGCCTCGCCCGACATGGGCCAGCATACCGACGAGGTCCTCGGAGAGCTCGGCTACGGCAAGGATGAGATCGCCGCGCTGCACCGGGACAGCGTCGTCTAACGCTGTCCGGGGAGGCGCCGTCATGACGCGCGTCCGCTCGCTCGTGGCCGCCACGCTGCTCGTCGCCGGCGGCGCGGCCCTCGGCGCCGCGCAGTCGGCGGCGCCCGAGGCGCAGAACATGCGGCTCGTCGGCCAGCACGACCTGCAGGCGCGCTCGGCCTATCAGCCGCTGGTCCACAAGCAGGGCGACCGGTTCATCGCCTACGTCGGCCATCACGGCGGACTCCGCCGCAATCCCCTCACCGGCCGCGACGAGCTGAACGGGACCTCGATCCTCGACGTCACCGATGCGCGCGCGCCGCGCTATCTCGCCCACATCCCGGGCGCGCCGGGCGAGGCGGAGGAGGGCGGCGCTTCGATGGTGCGCGTGTGCGCCGGTGCGACGCTGCCGCGCGCCGATACGAGCAAGACGTACCTCCTCCGGACGATGGGCAATCTCTCGCACGAGATCTGGGACGTCAGCGATCCCGCCCGGCCGGCGCAGCTCACCACGATCGTCGCGGGCCTCAGGCAGACGCACAAGAACTGGTGGGAGTGCGACACGGGCATCGCCTACCTCGTCTCCGACGGCCGCCCGGCCGGCTGGCGGACGAACCGCATGACGAAGATCTACGACCTCGGCGATCCCGCGCACCCGCGCTTCATTCGCGACTTCGGTCTCACGGGCCAGGAGCCCGGCGCGACGGGGACCGCGCCCGAGGGCGTGCACGGGCCGATCGCGCGCGCCAACCGCGTGTACTTCGCGTACGGCACGGGGAGCAAGGGCGTGCTGCAGATCGTCGACCGCGCGAAGCTGCTCGCCGGCGATCCCGCCTCCTCCGCGCCGCTCGAGCCGACGCCCGCAAATCTCAAGTATCCGCAGATCGGCCGGCTCGACATGTCGCCGGACTGGGGCGGCCATACGAGCTTCCCGATCCTCGGCATGCGCGTCGGGGAGTTCGGTCCCAACACCCGTGGCGTCACGCGCGACTTCGTGCTGCTCGTCTCCGAGTCGCTGAAGAACGAATGCCAGGAGCCGCGGCAGCTCACCTTCCTCGTCGACGTCACCAACGAGAGCACGCCGTTCTCCGTCGCCACCTTCCAGGTGCCGGAGAAGCCCGGCGACTTTTGCTCGCGCGGCGGGCGCTTCGGTCCGCACTCGTCCAACGAGTCGTTCGCGCCCGTCCACTACGGCAAGCTCGTGTTCCTCGCCTACTTCAACGCGGGCGTTCGCGCGGTCGACGTCCGCGATCCGTTCCGTCCGCGCGAGGCCGGCTACTTCATCCCGGCCACGACGTCCAACACCGACAAGCGCTGCGTGGACGTCGGCGGGACGCCGCGCTGCAAGGTGGCGATCCAGACCAACAACGTCGAGATCGACGACCGCGGGCTGATCTACCTCGCCGACCGCGCCAACACGGGCCTGCACATCGTGGAGTTCACGGGCGAACTCCGCTCACTGTCGCCCCGCTGACACCGACGGTGGCACTCGCGTTGCACCGATGTGCGCGCATGCGTACGTATACACGCCCCCTCGTCGCGTCCCTCGTCGCTGCCCTCGTCCTGATCCTTGCGTCGCCGGTCTACGCCGGCGCGCCGACCGACACGCTGAAGGGAACGGTCGACCGAATCGTGCAGATCCTTGCCGACCCCGCGCTCCAAGACAAGCCCGAGCAGCGCCGCGCGGAGGTTCGCAAGATTGCCGAGGGCATCTTCGATTATCCGGACACCGCCCGCCGCGCGCTCGGCCCGCACTGGAGCGCACGAAGCCCACAGGAGCAGCAGGAGTTCGCGAAGCTGTTCGCCGATCTGCTCGATCGCGCGTACGTCTCGAAGATCGAGCTCTATCAGGGCGAGCGCGTCCGCTACGTGGGCGAGACGGCCGACGGTGACGAGGCGACCGTCAAGACGGTCATCGCGACGAAGAAGAGCAGCGACATTCCGGTCGACTACCGCATGCACCGCAAGGACGGCCGCTGGCTCGTCTACGACGTCATCATCGAAGGCGTGAGCCTCGTCTCGAACTACCGCACACAGTTCAACAAGATCGTGCAGACCGAGTCCTACGACGCGCTGATCCTGCGGCTTCGGGCGAAGGACACCGCCGAACCCTCGGCCAGCCCGGCTCGGCCGCGGAGCGATCGGTAGGCGGAACCTACACGCCCGAGTCTTCCTCGTCGTCCTCGGGTTCCGTCGCTTCGGTCCGGGGGTGGGCGCCCGCGCCGCCCTCGAGGCCGGCGTCACGCAGATAGCAGTGCCTGTGAACGGACAGGCCGAGCGACGCTGGCCGGGTCACGTCATCCCCGTCGAAGATGAAGCGGTCGCAAAAGAGGCAGCGCTCCCGGCCCATCGCGTCGAAGAGGCGCAATATTGAGGCCATCGAGAGTAAGGGCTACGTAGGACTACGATACCAGTAGAATTACGGTTCTAACGGCCCCCCGGATCGAAGAACCCCATCGCCTTGAACCGCATTTCTACAGGGACGCCGTAGACGCGTACCATCGTGCCCGGCGTCACCATCCGCTCGAGGCTCGGGCTCAGGCTCGAAACGTCCACGGCCACGCGCCCCTCGTCAGAGCGGAGGATGAGCGTGCGACCGACCAGCGACTCGACGACGCCGCTGATCTCGGTCCAGCGGCGGTCGTCGCCCGCGGACACGGGCAGCGTGGCTGGCGCCGCGATCGCCTCCACGACGGGCCGCCTCGCTGCCATGGGCGCCGCGACGGCGGCCGAGCGAGCTGCGGTAGCCGGCGGCGCGGGCACGAGGGCCGCCGTGCTCGGCGCGGCCGCGCCGGGCGTGACGGTCATTCCGGGCGCGGTGACCGGCGGTGCGGGCGGCGCGACGGCCGGCGCGGGGGCCCCTCTCGGCGCGGGCGGCGCGACGGTCGTCGCCGGCGGCGCGGGCGGCGAGGCGGGCCCCGTGCCGGCCGGGCTCGTCGCGACGGGCGCAGCCGCCGGAGCGGCCGGAGCGGGGGCGGCGCTCGGCGTCGGCGTGCCTGTCGCCGCCGTCGCCGGAACGACCGCCGGCGGCGCGGCGACGACGGGGGCGGATGTCGCGGGCGCCGGGCGGGCCCCCTGCAGGTGCGCCAGCGCGGCCTCGGTCGTCTCGCCGGCGCCCACGCCAAGCGCGGTGATCTCGTTGGCTGTGCGACCCTCCAGGCCCAGCACCGACACGCGCGCGCCGCCGGCCAGCGGACCGTCGCGCCGCGCGGCCGCGATGCCGACGTAGTACAGCACGCCGTCGTCACCGCGCACGACGAGGAAAGGTTCGTTCGTCACCGTGCGGGGCCACTCGAGCACGCCGTTGACGAGACGCGGATCGCCGGGGCCGGCGACAGCAACCACGTGAGCCACGAGGACGAGAGCGGCGGTGAGGAGAACGACGAAGGCCTGCATAGAGCACCTCCGGCCCCGCGCCTTCGCAAAGAGAATGCCAGAGCCGTTTGGGCAGCGGAATCGCGGCGGCGGCGCTCACCAGCGGGTCAGCGCGTCCTCATTTCTCCTCGCGTAGGCAGATCGTCGGAAAAAAATTCCCCATACCGCCGGAACGCCGGGTGGTGTACAACCGTCGCCCATGGAGCTCGACGGCACCACGGTGCTCGTCGTCGAGGACGACGACGACACCCGCGAGGTCATACGCGCGATGCTCGAGCTGTGCGGCGCCAAGGTGCTCGTCGCCGAGTCCGCGAAAACGGGCCTCGACGCGTACCTGAAGGACCGTCCCGACGCGATCGTCAGCGACATTGCGATGCCGGGCGAGGACGGCTACTGGCTGGTGCGTGAGGTCGCGCGGCACCGGAACACACGCGACGTGCCGGCGGTGGCGGTGACGGCGTTCGCCGGCCAGCACCCACGCGACATGGCGCTCGCCGCCGGCTTCCGGGCGCACCTCGCGAAGCCGGTCGATCCCGAGGTGCTGTGCCGCACGGTGGTCGAGGTGATGGCGCCGAACTGAGCGGACGATCGCGCGCTCAGGCCTTGAGCCGGCGCTCGAGTCGTGCGACGAGGCGGTCGAGCTCCCGGTGCTCCTCTGCCGCCAGCGTGAGACCGGGCGCGCGCACGGTAGGCGAGGCCAGCGCGCCGCGGCGGAAGAGCAGCTCCTTGCGAACGGCGAGCCCGATCCCCGGCTGCGCCTCATAACGCAGCAGCGGCAGGTAGACGTCGAAGACGTCCTCCGCGCCCTCGGCGTCGCCGGCGATGAACCGCTCGTAGACCTCCACCAGCATCTCGGGATACGAGAACCCCGTCATGGCACCGTCGGCGCCGCGGGCCAATTCTTGTGGATAGTAGATCGCGTTGTTGCCGACGAGCACGCTGACGCGGCGGCGCCCCGCGCGCGCCGTTTCGGCGCGAATCCGTCGGAGCTTCGTCAGGCCCGGGCAGTCCTCGTGCTTGAGCATCACCAGGCGCGGAAACGCCTCCACCATTCGGTGAAAGACCTCGACCGTCAGCGGCACGCCCGTCGCCTGCGGATAGTCCTGGTACACGACCGGGGTTGCGGGATCGAGCGCCGCGAAGACCGACGCCATGTAGTCGACCAGCGCGGCGTCGCCGGCGAGCCCCGGCGCCGGCGCCACCATCACGCCCGCGGCGCCCGCGGCCATCGCGTCGTTGGCGAGCGCGGCCAGCGCCCCCAGCTCGGCGTTCGACACGCCGACGACGACGGGGACGCGTCCGGCAACGCGCGCCAGCGCCCGGCGGACGACCGCGCGCGATTCGGCGGGCGTGAGCTTCGGCGCCTCGCCCATGATGCCGAGCAGGGTGAGACCGTGGACGCGCCGTGCAAGATAGAAGTCCATCAGCCGGTCGAGGCTCGCGAGGTCGAGAGCGCCGTCCGGCGCGAACGATCAACGTAGGGGGCCCCGACATGGCCCCCCACACCCCCCGACGCTCGGACGCGCCCCGGCGGAGCCGTGGCGCGCCTCGGGATTCGCACAGGCGCGCTCATTCCACCACCGCTCTCGCGAGGCGCGCGGCCAGCGTCGGCGCCAGCGCCGCCGTTCGCCGCGGCCCGCCCGACACCGCGATCTCATCGCACAGTTTCTTCAGATCCGCCTCCGTATCCACGTCGAACCAGCGCGGCAGCAGATGCACGCGCAACCCGAGGGCGCGCGCCCGCGCGAGCGTCGTCTCGAGCACGCCATCCGCGTCGGTCACCACCCTGATGCCGGACAGCGAGCGCTGGTTCAAGCTGAGCTGGCTGTCGGCGTCGAGCGCGAGCGCGGCGCGATGCTCGGCCAGGAGATCGTCGAACAGGCAGGTCAACCGCTCGCCGAGCCCGTCGCCACGCTGCGCGAGCAGGCCCACGCCGGCCGGCGCCAGCGCGCGTAAGACTGGCGCCGCCGCGGGCGGCGTGAAGGCCAGGAGCGGGACGACGCCCGAGAGCGCGACGACGCCGTCGAGGCGATCGAGCAGGAAAGCGGTCGCGAGCGCGCGCGCTTCGCCGGCGGTGAGCGGCGGCTGCAGGCGGGACTTCACGTCGGCGAAGCCCGGCGCCTTTGCCATGACCGCCACCGCCGGCAACGGGCGCGTCACGCTCGGCGTTCTAGCGCAGGACGAAGCCGTCGC
Organism: Candidatus Rokuibacteriota bacterium; assembly: GCA_003220335.1. GTDB lineage: Bacteria > Methylomirabilota > Methylomirabilia > Rokubacteriales > CSP1-6 > AR12. Next base: position 278 of record QHSB01000084.1, on the reverse strand, counting down.
GGCCCTGGACGCGCTCGTACGACCACACCGTCACGCGGTAGTGATCGGCCGCCGGCAAACCGGGAATCTCGTAGTAGGAGCGCCCGAAGCCCGGTACCGCGCCCGCGAGAAACCAGATCCGCTGGCCGACGAGGCCACCCGCGTTGTCGAGCGCCTGGCCGAGCAGCTGCACCCTGTTGGCCGCCTCACCGTAGGTGTTCTCGACGTAGCCGCGCAGCCGGCGCTGGTCGCTCTGTTTCTCCGGCGCGACCTCCCAGCTCAGCTTGAACCAGCGCTCG
>QHSB01000709.1 GCA_003220335.1 Candidatus Rokuibacteriota bacterium | reverse complement strand
GGGCGCACTACTGCCGCTACCTGCGCGTGGAGCGCCCGCGGCTGTTGGAGTTCACGTGGATGTCGGAGGCGACGCGCGGGCTCGAGTCCCGGGTGACCCTCGAGATGACGGCGTCCCGCGGCGCCACGGATCTGATATTGACGCACAACGGGCTCCCCGACGACGAGATGGGCCGCGGCCACGAGGAGGGCTGGAAGCACTTCACCGGCATCCTGGCCGAGAAGATCAAAGGGCTGCGGTGAGGACACCGGAAGGCAGGAGAGAAGAGCGATGACGAAGCACATGACCGGGACGCGTAAAGAGTGGCTCGCAGCGCGGCTCGAGCTGCTCGAGGCGGAGAAGGAGCTCACGCGGCGCAGCGACGAGCTGGCGCGGCGACGGCAGGAGCTGCCGTGGGTCCGGATCGACAAAGAGTATCGATTCGAGACCGACGAGCGGAGCGCCTCGCTGGCAGACCTCTTCCGAGGGCGCTCGCAGCTCCTCGTTTACCACTTCATGTTCGGGCCCGACTACACGGCGGGGTGTCCGCACTGCTCGGCGATAGCGGACGGGTTCGACGGCTTCGTCGTTCACCTGGCCAACCACGACGTCACGCTTTCGGCGGTGTCGCGGGCGCCTCTCGCGAAGCTGCAGGCGTACAAGCGGCGGATGGGGTGGACGGCCATGCGATGGACGTGACGCCGGTCCCGGAGCCTGTCGCCGAGCTCGCGGCCACTGTCGGAACCGACGCGGCCACGTACACGCGCGAGAGGCCGGGCATGAGCGCGTTCGCGCTCGAGGACGGCGTCGTCTACCACACCTATTCCGCCTATGCGCGCGGACTGGACGGCCTCTGGGGCGTGTACCAGTGGCTCGACCGCGCCCCCAAGGGGCGTAACGAGACGGGTGTCTGGATGCGCCGCCACGACGAGTACAAGGGCTGAGCGACGTCGTGGGTGTCGTTGGCGCAACCGCGGGACGGGAGATCTCACGACGCATGGTTCCCGAGCGAGCGTCCCAGCAAGCGTTTTTTGGCGTCTCGGCGCTGCTCTTCGCTGCCAGCGCGGCGGCAACGATTGTCTGGTGCGCGTCCATGTCGGCGATGGGCGAGATGCCGATGCCCGGCGGCTGGACGATGTCGATGGCGTGGATGCGGATGCCCGGACAGACGTGGCCCGGCGCCGCGGCGTCGTTCCTTGGCATGTGGGTCGTGATGATGGTGACGATGATGCTGCCGTCCTTGGTCCCGATGCTGTGGCGCTACCGCCAGGCCGTTGGCAGGACAGGCGAGACGCGCCCCGGTCGGCTGACCGCGCTCGTGGGCGTGGGTTACTTCTTCGTCTGGGCCGTGTTCGGAATGGCCGCTTTTCCGCTGGGCGTCGCGCTGGCGGCGATCGAGATGCAGCAGCCGGCGCTGGCGCGCGCCGTTCCGATCGCGGTCGGCGGGGTCGTCCTGATCGCCGGCGCGCTCCAGCTCACCGCGTGGAAGGCGCGTCACCTTGCCTGCTGCCGGGAGGCACCCGGGCGCGGCCGTACGCTGCCGGCCGACGCCGGCACGGCCTGGCGACACGGCCTGCGCCTCGGCCTCCACTGCAGCCACTGCTGTGCCGGTCTGATGGCGATCCTTTTGGTCATCGGAGTCATGGACCTTCGCGCGATGGCGGTCGTGGCGGCGGCCATCACCGTCGAACGTCTCGCACCGGCCGGTGAGCGCGTCGCGCGAGCCATCGGGGCCGTCGTCGTCGGGGCAGGGTTGGTTCTGATCGCGCGAGCAGCCGGGCTCGGATGACGCAGGTCATCGCGGCGTCGGCACAGCGCCCTGCGCTCCGTGCGTGCGTGCTCAGCCTGGCACGCGGCATCGACGCTGCGGTGTAGGATGGCGCCGATGGGCAAGAAGCTGACCGAGGCGCAGATCGAGCGCTACGACCGCGACGGCTTCGTCTACCCGATCGATGCGTTCGCCGCCGAGGAGGCCCGGCGGTACCGGCGCGCCATGGAGGAGTTCGAGGCCCAGGGCGGAGAGCTCACCAAAGGACACAATTTCAAGCCGCATCTCCTGTTCACCTGGGTCGACGAGATCGTCCACCATCCCGCCATCCTCGACGCCGTCGAGGACGTGATCGGTCCGGATATCCGTCTGTTCCATCTCTCGGTCTGGCCCAAGAACGCTGGCGACGCGGCCTATGTGAGCTGGCACCAGGATGCGACCTACTTCGGCCTCGAGCCGCCCCTGCAGGTGACCGCCTGGGTCGCGCTCACCGACGCGTCGATCGAGGCCGGCTGCATGGAGGTGATTCCGGGCTCGCACAAGCTCGGCCAACTCCATCACGCCGAGCACAGCGAGGCCACACACAATCTACTGTCGCGCGGCCAAGCCATCACGGTCGAGTTCGACAACAGCCGCACGGAATTCATGCCGGTGCGCGCCGGCCAGTTCTCGCTGCATCACACCCACCTGGTGCACAACTCGCGCCCGAACCTCTCCGCCGACCGGCGCATCGGTCTCGGCCTCAGCTACATCCCGACCAACGTGCGCTGCACCAGCCGCACACGACTGACCGCGATGCTGGTGCGGGGCACCGACCGCTAC
>QHSB01000083.1 GCA_003220335.1 Candidatus Rokuibacteriota bacterium | reverse complement strand
GCAGTGCGGTGTACAGCACATAGGTCATCGGCGCGCTCCGACGAGGGCGTCCGCGGCATCGGTGGCGTCCTCGAGTGCCTGCTCCACGCGCGCGCGCGCGTCCTCGCGCTCGTCGTGGCGCTTCACCTCGAGGGCGCCGCCGAAGACGACCGCGCAGCGCGCGAATGGCACCGGCACCATGAAACGATCCCACGAGTGCAGGCGGCGCGCCGGCCGGGCGGCCACGCCCACCGGTACGATCGGCGCGCCCGTCGTCGCCGCCAGCGCGACGATGCCGGCCTGCAGGCGGCGGGCCGGGCCGCGCGGCCCGTCGGGCACCACGGCCACGTCCTCGCCGGCGCGAATCGCACGCGCGAGCTCGCGCAGGGCTTCCACACCCCCGCGCGACGACGAACCGCGCACGACGTCGAGATCGAAGCGCCGCGCGAAGTCCGCCATCAGCTGGCCGTCGCGCGAGCGGCTGGCCAGCACCCGCACCCGCCGCGCGCCCTCGCTCCGCCGCAGCCGCGCGTTCAGCCACGGCACGATGAGGATGCGGCCGTGCCAGACGGCGTAGATGAGCGGCCGTCGCGCCTGCCAGAGCGGCCGCAGCGCGTCCACGCCGGCCGCGCGCACCGAGAGCGTCGCGCCGAGCGCGCTCACCGCGCCGGCGGCGACCACGGGCAGGACCCGCGCGACAAGGGACGTCACGGGCGTCTTGCCTGCCCGGCGGCCAATTCGAGGACGTGGCGGGCGGCGCGTGCGCCCACGCCGGGCGCGCCGAGCTGGCCGGCCAGCTCCCCGAAGGCCTCGCGCTGGCCGGCGAGGGCCGCCGGCGAGTCGAGCAGGTGAAGCGCCGCGCGACCGAGAGCTTCGCCCGTGAGCGCGCGCTGGTAGAGCTCGGGCACCACCGCGCGGCCGAGCGCGATGTTGGCGAGGCTGATCCACGGCACGCGCACGAGCGGCTTGAAGAGCAGCTCGCTCAGCCGCGAGAGCCGATAGCAGACGACCATCGGTGTGCCGAGCAGCGCGGCCTCGAGCGTCGCGGTGCCGGAGGTCACCAGCAGCAGATCGGCCGCGCGCATCACCGTGTAGGTGCGGCCGCCGACGATGCGGAGCGGCGGCCCGCCCTCGTCGCCTAGCTCCGCGGCATCGACGGTGGGTGCCCGCGCCACCAGGAAACGTGCGTCGGGATGGGCGCCGACGATCCGGCCGGCGGCCGCGCGCATCATCGGCAGCACGCCGGCCACCTCGTGGCGGCGGCTGCCGGGCAACAATCCCACCACGGGCGCGTCGCCGTCGACGCCGAGCTCCTTGCGCGCCTCGGCGCGCGAGGGCGCCTCCGCGAGGGCGTCGAGCACCGGATGACCGACGAACGCCACCGGCACGCCCGCGCGGCGATAGAGCGCGGTCTCGAACGGAAACACGGCGAGCACGAGCGAGACCACCCGCCGGATGAGCCGCACGCGCCAGGGCCGCCACGCCCACACCTGGGGCGGGACGAAATACGCGACGGCCACCCCGGCGCGGCGCGCGGCGCGCGCCAGTCGCAGGTTGAATTCGGGGAAATCGATCACGACCAGCGCGTCGGGACGGTCGGGGCCCGTCACGACCGCCCGCAGCCGCCGGTAGGCGCGATAGAGGCCCGGTACGCCGCCGACCGCCTCGGTGCCGCCCATGGTGGCGGCGGCCGTCACGTCGACGAGCAGCTCCACGCCTTCGGCGGCCATGCGGCGGCCGCCCATGCCGTAGAGCCGCGCGCCGGGCGCGGCCGCGCGGAGCGCGCGGGCCAGCGTCGCCCCGTGCAGGTCGCCGGAGGCCTCGCCGGCGACGAGCATGATGGAGCGCGCCCGCTCAGCCGCCGGCGCCACGCGTGCTGACCAGCGCGATCGACGCGGCGTCGGCGCGGCGCGTCGTCGTCCCCCGTTCGAGCACGAACACGCGCTCGGCCTCGAGCGCGACCACAGCCGCGCCGCCCTCGGCCGCCGCGTCGATCGTCTCCGGCCCGATCGTCGGCACGTCGAAGCGGAAGTCGTGCGCGGGCCCCACCGCCTTGACGATCGCCGCGCCGGGGCCGCTCAGCGCCGTGCCGCGCCGGATCGCCGCCGTCGTGCCCTCGATCGCCTCCACCGCGCTCACGGCCTCCCGACGCACGACCACGGTCTGCCCGACGCTCCACTCCGCCGCCGCACGCGCCACCGCCAGACCGCGGCGCACGTCCGCCCACTCGTCAGGCGTCGGCGTGCGCGCGCCGAGCACCGTCTCGCCCGGCAGCCCGGCGCCGAGGAACGGCCGCTGATCCAGAAGCTCGATGCCCATGACACCGAGCGTGGTGAGCAGGACGTTCTTGACGTTGCCGTCGAGCAGGCCACCCGCGCGCCGCGCCATCGCGCGATGCGCGTCGTCCACCGCCTCCGTGCGCAGCAGGTCGCCCATCCAGAACTTGCCGGAGAAGAGCACACCCGTGACCTTCTCCTCCTGCAGGGCGGCGATGACGGGCGCCATCTCGGCGATGGCGCTGGGGACGACGCGGGCGGCGTGGACGGCCGCCCCCGTGTCGCGGGCGAACGCGAAGGCGACGACGCGCCATCCTTGCCGTCGCGCCTCGGACGCCATCAGCGCCGGCAGCTCGCCGGCGCCGCACATCAGTCCGAGCGACCGCTCCACGGTAGGTCCTTCGGCCACGCGATCTCGGGAACGCCGTCGCGAATCATCCGCTCGATCTCGAGCGCCATCGCGAGCGACGTGAGGTCCTCGGCGAGGTTCAGCTCCACCTTCTGCCCCGCCTGGCGCCGGCGGTGCGCGGCGATCAGGTGCTGGATCTCGAGCTTCAAGGGGTTCTCGCGGTGCACCTGGAGATGTTCGACGAGGGAGGCCCGCGAGTAGCGGATGGCCTTGCGGCTCATCGTGTACTGCTGGTTCGCGCGACGGTAGATCCGGATGTCCTGGTCCGTGTAGTCGAGGTGCACGTAGGCGTCCGGCATGGTGATCGCGAGCGTGCGGACCTTCTCCTCGGTGGCGCGGCTGGCGGTGATGGTGGCGATGGTGCCCGACTCGAACCGGATCTGCACGCTGGCGACATCGGTCACCGACGAGTGCACGGCGGCGCCCTGGGCGGCCAGCCGCACCGGCGGCGAGTCCACGAGGCCCAGCACGATGTCGATGTCGTGGATCATCAGGTCCATCACCACCGTGTCCCGCTGCACCCGCGACGCGAACGGCCCCAGCCGGCGCGACTCGATGAGGATCGGCGCGCGTACGATCTGCCGCAGCTCGTCCACCGCGCCGTTGAACCGCTCCACGTGACCGACGTGCAGGACGGCGCCCGTGCGCTCGGCGACCGCGAAGAGCGCGCGCGCCTCGTCCAGCGTCGACGTCATCGGTTTCTCCACGAGCACGCTGATGCCGGCCTCGAGCAGGTCGCGCGCGACCTCGAAGTGCCGGCCGGTGGGGACGGCGACGCTGGCCACGTCCACGCGGCCGACGAGGGCCCGGTGGTCGGGGAAGACCCGCGTGTCGTACTGCGCGGCCACGGCGGCGGCGCGCGCGAGGTCCGCGTCCACCACACCGACCAGCTCGACGTCCGGCAGCTCCGCGTAGACGAGCACGTGGTACTGGCCCATGTGGCCCGTGCCGACGACACCCGCGCGCACCTTCGCTCCATTCGCCATCAGCCCGTGATCTCCTCGGGCTCCTCGATGGAGCCCAGCGCACCCTTCACGATCCCGTGACGAGTGGCCCCGGCGATGAAGTCCAGCATGAGCCGCACCGGCTCCGTGGCCGGCATCTCCTCGCGAATGCGCTCGACAGCGCGTGCCGGCGCCAGCCCACTGCGATAGAGGATGCGAAACGCGTCCTGCAGCGCGCGCCGGTCGGCCGGGTTCATGCCCGCGCGGCGCAGCCCGATCACGTTGATCGCGCGCGCGGTGGCGGGCTGGCCGTCCACCAGCACGAAGGGCGGCACGTCGGCCGTGAGCTTCGCCATGCCGCCGACGTACGCGTAAGCGCCGATGCGGGTGAACGGCACCATCCCGGTCAGCCCGCCGATGGTCGCCCGGTCGCCGACCTCGCAGTGGCCGGTGATGCCGGCGTAGTTGATGACGATCACGCCGTCACCGAGACGACAGTCGTGCGCCACGTGGCTCAGCCCCATCACCAGGCACTCCCGGCCGATCTCGGTCCAGCCCCCGACGCGCGTCGAGCGGTGCACGGTCACGTACTCGCGGATCACGGTATCGGCACCGACGCGCACGCCCGAGAGCGTGCCGTCCTTGTACTTGAGGTCCTGGGGCGCGCCGCCGACCACGCTGCCGTGGCCGACCTTCACGCGCGGGCCCAGCGCCACGCGGCCCTCGAGCACGGCGTGGTGGCCGATCTCGACGCCGCTCTCCAGCGTCACCTCGGGACCGATCACGCTGAAGGCGCCGACGCGCACGCCGGCGTCGAGCCGCGCGCGCGGATCGATGATCGCCGAGGGATGGATCGCGTCACTCACCGCGCTTGCCCTTGCGCTCGAGACTGCCGCCGAGCGCCTCCACCGCGCGCTCCAGCGCACGCACGCGCTGCAGCAGATCGGGCAGGCGGGTCTCCGCGGCGAAGATCCGCTTGGCTTCCAGGATCGGCCGCGCGGGAGTTCCGAGGTAGCGGCCGCCGGCGTCGAGGTCGGATGGCACGCCGCCCTGCGCGGCGACCAGCGCCCCGTCGCCGATGGTCACGTGGTCCGCGACGCCCACCTGGCCCGCCAGCACCACACCGCGCCCGAGCCTGGAGCTGCCCGAGACGCCGACCTGGGCCACGAGGATCGAGTGCTCCCCCACCTCGACGTTATGTCCGATCTGGACGAGATTGTCGATCTTGGTGCCGCGGCGGACGATCGTGTCGCCGAAGGTCGCGCGGTCGATCGCGCAGTTGGCGCCGATCTCGACGTCGTCCTCGATCACCACGCCGCCCACCTGGGGAATCTTGCGGTGGCGCGCGCCGTCGAAGGCGAAGCCGAAGCCGTCGGCGCCGATGACGGCGCCCGGATGCACGAGGACGCGGCGCCCGAGCCGCGCGCCCGCCAGCAGCGTGACGTGCGGGCCCAGCACGCAATCCTCGCCGATCTCCACGCCGGGGCCGAGGTACGTGAGCGCGCCGACGCGCGCGCCCGGCCCGACGCGCGCGCCCGCCTCGATCACGACCAGCGGGCCCACGGCCGCCGTTGCGTCGACGCGCGCGTCCGCGGCCACGACGGCGCTCGGATGCACGCCGGGAACGAGCGGCGGGGCGGGGTGGAACAGCAGGAGCAGATCGATCATCGCCTGCTGCGGCGCGGCCACGCGAAGCACGGGCGCCGGCAGGCCGCCGACGCCGACGGCGGCGACGAAGGCGCCGGCCCGCGAGGCCTGGGCGGCCGGATGGTAGCGGGCGTCGGTGAGGAAGGACACGTCGTCCGGCCCCGCGCTCTCCAGCGGCGCGACGCCCCTCACCACCCGCGCGGCGTCACCCTCGAGGGTGGCGCCCAGCGCCTCCGCGAGCTGGCCGAGAGTGAACTCGGCTCGGCTGACCATCGTCGCTACTTCTTCTTGCCTCCGGCGTCACGATCGTAGGCCCGGATGACTTCGTCGGTGAGGTCGGCGTCGTTCGATGCGTAGAGGACGCCGGCGTTCCGCTTCTCGACGATCATGTAGTAGTTCTTCTCCTTGCCGACCTTCTCGATGACGCCGCCGACTTCCTGGAGCACCTTCTGGAGCAGCACGCCTTCCTTCTTCTCCAGCTCTTTCTGATAGTCGTCGGCGGCCCGCGCGGCGTCGCGGCGCTTGCGCTCGAACTGCTCCTGCTTCTCGCGCCGCGCGTCGGGCGTCATCAGGGCGCCCTTCTTCTCGAGCTCGTCCCGGAGCTTCTCCAGCTCCACCCGGCGCCCGTCCATGTCCTTCTGGATCGTCGCGCGTTCTTTCTCGAGCTGCTCGCGCGCGGCCACGCCGGCCGCCGAGCGCGCCAGCACGCGCTGGACGTCGATGTAGCCGATCTTCGTCGACGCGGGCGCCGTCGACGCGGGCGCCCCCGGTGCGGCCGCCGCCGGCGCGGGCGCCGGCGCCGGCGCCTGGGCGGCCGTGCCCGACACGAGCATCGCGACCGTGGCCAGCGCTACCACCGAGACAACTGCTGCCTTCATCAACCCCTCCTCAAAACGGCGAACCCACCGAGAAATGGAAATTGGCCGCCTTCTCCCCCGGGCGCCGATCGAGATTGAACCCGTAGTCTACGCGGATCGCGCCGAACGGCGATACCCAGCGGATACCGCCGCCGGCGGCCTTACGAAGTTCGGTCAGATCGAACTTGGTCTTGAAGCCGTAAACATTGCCGATGTCGAAGAACGCGGCCAGCCGGATGTCGAAGGGCAGCGGGATGAGGTACTCGATGTTGCCGAGGACCTCGCTGGTGCCACCGATGCGGGTGCCGAACTCGTCCGTCGGCGAAATCTGCCGCGTCTTGAAGGAGCGGATCGAGTTGGGTCCACCGAGGAAGAAGCGCTCGAACACCGGCAGCCGCTCGTCGCCAAAGCCGAAGCCGTAGCCGCCCTCGGCGCGTCCCGACATGATGTGACCGAACCACACGGGCTGGAAGTACGTCATGAACAGCGTGGTCTTGGAGTAGTGATGATCACCCCCGAGGCCTGCCAGCTCGGTCGACCAGGCGAGCTGCCCGCCCTTACTGGGCGTCTGGATGCTGTCGCGGCTGTCGCGCCCGACCGTGCCCGAGACGAGCGAGGTGATGTGCGTGCCTTCCTCATCGCGCAGGAACGAGTCCTGGGGGTTCTTCACGTGCAGGATATCGTCCTGGGTGAGGCGGTAGCCGAGGTGCCAGCGCCAGAACTCCTCGAAGGGGTGGCTCAGCCGCAGACCGCCGCCGAGGGTGCGGTAGTCGTACTCCAAGAACTGCCGCTGCGTGCTAAAGAGGTCGAATCCGGCGGCGAGCGGGCGATCGAAGAGCCAGGGCTCGGTGAAGCTCAGCTGTCCCTGCTGGATGTTGGCGCCCGCGCGGATCTTGATGGTGGCGAGCCAGCCGCGGCCCAGGAAGTTGTTCTGCGAGAGATCGATGGTGCCGAGGATGCCGTCCGCCGAGGAGAAGCCGCCGCCGATCGAGAAGAGGCCGGTCGGCCGCTCCGTCACGTCGATGTTGACGACGATCTTCGTCTTGTCGGACCCGGGCGCCGTGTTCACCTCGACCTTTTCGAAGTAGCCGAGGTTGGTGAGGCGCTGCTTGCTGCGTTGCAGCTTCCGCAGCGTGAAAATCTCGCCCTCGGCCATCTGCAGCTCGCGGCGCAGGATCTTGTCCTGGCTGCGGACGTTGCCGGCGATGTTGATCCGCTCGACGTAGACGGTGGGCCCCTCGCTGACCTCGAAGAGGATGGCGATCTTGCTCTCGGGCTGGACGTCGAGCTTGGGATTCACCTCGGCCGATGCGCGGCCGATATTCGAGTACAGGTCCTCGATGGACTTGACGGAATCGCGCAGCGCGCTGCGCGAGAACACGTCGCCGGCCTTGAGCTTCACCTGCCGGCGGACCTCGCTTTCCGGGACCAGCGTCACCCCCGTGAAGCCTACCGACGCCACGTGGTGTTGCGAGCCCTCCACCACGACGATGTTGATGGTGACGCGCGCCTTCTCGCGGTCCACCGTCACGTCATGCGACTCGACGCGAGCCTGGATGTAGCCGTGATCGTTGTAGAGCTGTAATATTCGGTCGACGTCCTCGTCCAGACGCTGCCGCTGCACGGTGCCGCGCAGGATCCAGTACTGGCGCTCCTGGGTCGCCATGGCGTTCTTGATCTGCTTGTCGGTGAGGCCACGGTTGCCGCGGATGACGATCTCCTCGATCTTCATCTGGCGGCCTTCGTTGATCGTGAACACGACCTTCACGTCCCCGTCGGCGAACTTCTCGATGTCCGGGGTGATCTGGACCTCGAAGTAGCCCTCGCTCTCGTAGTGCTCCTTCATCCGCTCGCGCGCGCGCTGGACGTCCACCGGGTTGTAGACGCTGCCGAGTTTGAGGTCGATCTTGTCCTGCAGCTCGTTGGTGCTCACGTGCTTGTTGCCGACGAAGTCGACGTCACGGACGAAGGGCCGCTCCACGACCACGAACCCGACCTTCACGCCGCCCTCGAAGTCCTCGATCTTCAGCTGCACGTCGTCGAAGAAGCCGAGGGCGAACACGGCGCGGACATCCTCGGAGAGCTGGGCGGGGTTGAAGATCGCGCCGATGGCGGATTTCACGCGGCCGAGGATGACCGCCTCCTGCACGCGGCGGTTGCCCTCGACGGTGAGCTCCTTGATGAGGACGGGCGGCTGCTGTGCGGCCACCGCCGCCGCGAGACCGAGGACGGCCGTGAACACAGCGACGGCAAGACGCAAGCCCCCCCCTCGCGTCACCGGCGCTCAGGCTCGTGCGGGGTGGTGCTTAGTGCTCAGCAAGCTCGAGGGGAGCGTCGGCGGCCTGGGCCTCGCGGAAGACGAACTGTCCTCCCACGACGTCCACTTCGATCCGAGCGCTCTCGGGCACCTGCCCGCGCACGATGGCCTCGGCGAGCGGATCCTCGATGTGCTTCTGGATCGTCCGCCGCAGCTGGCGCGCTCCGTACTGCGGGTCGTAGCCCTTGTCCACCAGGACCGTCTCGGCGGCCGGCGTGAGGACGAGCTCGATGCCCTTCTCGGTGAGCTGCTTGTTGATCTTGTCGATCATCAGGCGAATGATCTGCTGGATGTGCGGCAGCGACAGCGCGTGGAACACGATGATGTCGTCGATCCGGTTGATGAACTCCGGCCGGAACGCGCGCTTCATCTCGTCCATCACGCGGTCCTTCATCTTCTCGTAGGTGGAGTCCTCACCTTCCTGCATGAAGCCGGGCGTGATGCGCTTGCCGATCAGGCTGGTGCCGAGGTTCGAGGTCATGATGAGGATCGTGTTCTTGAAGTCCACGACGTGGCCGAGCGAGTCCGTGAGGCGGCCGTCGTCGAGCACCTGCAGCATCATGTTGAACACGTCCGGGTGCGCCTTCTCGATCTCGTCGAAGAGCACCACCGAGTACGGGCGCCGCCGGACCTTCTCGGTCAGGAAGCCGCCCTCTTCGTAGCCCACGTAGCCAGGAGGCGCGCCGAGCAGCCGTGAGACCGAGAACTTCTCCATGTATTCCGACATGTCCACGCGGATGAGCGCGTTCTCGTCGCCGAACAGGTACTCGGCGAGCGTGCGCGCCAGCTCGGTCTTGCCCACGCCGGTGGGGCCGAGGAAGATGAACGAGCCCACCGGGCGCTTGGCGTCCTTGAGCCCCGCGCGCGAGCGGCGGATGGCGCGCGACACCGCCTTGACGGCGTCGTCCTGGCCGATGATCCGGCCGTGCAGCGCATCCTCCATGCGGGCCAGCTTCGCCGACTCCTTCTCCTCGAGCTTGCTGAGCGGGATACCCGTCCACCGCGAGACGATGAACTCGATGTCCTCCTCGCCCACCGACTGGGTGCCCTTGCCCTTGTTCTTTTCCCAGTCGCGCTTCATTTCCTCTTCGCGCACGCGGAGGATCTTCTCCTTCTCGCGCAGCGACGCGGCCTTCTCGAACTCCTGGGCCTCGAGGTACATGTCCTTCTCGCGGATGACCCGCTCCAGCTCCTTCTCGATCTCCTTCAGCTCGGCGGGCGGCGTGAGCGCCATCAGGCGCGTGCGGGACGACGCCTCGTCGATGACGTCGATCGCCTTGTCGGGAAGCTGGCGATCGGTGATGTACCGGTCGGCGAGCGTCACCGCGGCGTTGATGGCCTGCTCGGTGATCTTGACCCGGTGGTGCGCCTCGTACTTGTGGCGCAGGCCGCGGATGATCTCGATCGCCTCCGGCACGGACGGCGCCTTCACGATCACGGGCTGGAAGCGGCGCTCGAGGGCGCCGTCTTTCTCGATGTACTTGCGGTATTCGTCCAGCGTGGTGGCGCCGATGGTCTGAATCTCGCCGCGCGAGAGCGCCGGCTTGAGCATGTTGGAGGCGTCGATGGCTCCCTCGGCGGCGCCGGCGCCGATCAGCGTGTGGAGCTCGTCCAGGAAGAGGACCACGTTCTCCGACTGGCGGATCTCCTTCATCACCGCCTTCAGCCGCTCCTCGAACTGGCCGCGATACTTCGTGCCGGCCACGAGGGCGCCGAGGTCGAGCTGCAGGAGCCGCTTGTTCACGAGGACGTCGGGGACGTCGTGCGAGACGATCTTCTGGGCGAGGCCTTCGACGATGGCCGTCTTACCCACCCCGGGCTCGCCGATGAGCACGGGGTTGTTCTTCGTGCGGCGCGCCAGGATCTGGATGACGCGCTCGATCTCCTGCTCGCGCCCGATGACGGGGTCGAGCTTGGTCTCGCGCGCCAGCTGCGTGAGGTCGCGGGCGAACTCGTCGAGCACGGGCGTCTGCGAGCGCTTCTTCGGCCGCGGATAGTACTGGTCGCCGAGCAGGGCCAGCGTCTCCTGGCGGACCTCGTCGAGGCGGGCGCCGAGCGACTCTAAGATCTTGGCCGCGATCGACTGGCCCTCTTTCATCAGGCCGAGCAAAAGATGCTCGGTCCCGATGTAATTGTGACCGAGCTGACGTGCTTCCTCGATGGACAATTCGAGGACCCGCTTGGCTTGGGGAGTGAAAGGAACTTCCCCAAACGTGAGCGTCTTGGGGAAGCCGGCGAGCGCGCGCTCGACCTCAGCCTTCACGGTCTCCAGACGGAGGCCCAAGCGCTGCAGGACGGCGGTCGCGATCCCTTCACCGTCACGGATGAGGCCGAGAAGAACGTGCTCGGTCCCGACGAAGTCGTGCCGGAACCGCCCCGCTTCTTCCCTCGCCAAGATGATGACCCGCCGCGCCCGTTCGGTGAACCGTTCAAACACTGGTGTCCCCCACCCCTTTTTCGTGTCTCCGTGAAGGCCGATTTCGCTTTGGGCGACGCCTAGTTAATCGAAGTTGCCCACAGTATAGCCCGCCCCCCATACCGCTGCTAGCCTTTTTCTTCACGAGCAACTAACCCATCGAAAGCTTATGCGAAACCGTGGCCAACTCGCGGCCCCACGGCGGACTCTCCCGCGGCCCCGGTTCTGCGGCGAATGCGGCGCGCCGCTCACGCCCGTTTCGCCTCGCCGCAGGCGTCCACGCCGAAGCACCTCGCCGACAAGATCCTCGGCTCGCGCCGCGCCACTGACGGCGCGCGCACGCAGGTGAGGGCGCTCTCATCGCTCGGAGGGATCGACCTCGCGCGCCCGGCCCTCGACGAGCCGGTAGACGCGCTCGGCCTTGCGCGCCAGGTCCGGGTTGTGGGTGGCGATGAGGAAGGCGATGCCGCGCTCGGCCTGCAGCTGCAGAAACAGATCATAGATGACGGCGCTCGTCTTTGGATCGAGGTTGCCGGTCGGCTCGTCGGCGAGGATCACCTTGGGGCCGTTCATGAGCGCGCGCGCGACGGCGACGCGCTGCTGCTCGCCGCCCGAAAGCTCGCCGGGCCGGTGGCGCAGACGGTCGGCCAGGCCGACCTCCGCCAGCGCGACGGCGGCGCGCTCGCGCGCCTCGGCCGCCGGCGCGCGCTGCAGCATCGCCGGGACCATTGCGTTCTCGAGCGCGGTCAAGTCGCCGAGCAGGTTGTAGAACTGGAACACGAACCCCACGTCCTGGCGCCGATAGCGGGCGAGCGCCGGCTCGCTGCGCGCGAAGAGATCCTCACCCTGGAAGAGCACGCGCCCCGCGCTCGGTCGGTCGAGCGCACCGAGCAGGTGCAGCAGCGTGGACTTGCCGACGCCGGAGGCGCCGACGAGCGCCACGACTTCGCCGGCGTGGATCTCCACCGACGCGCCCCGGAGCACGCGCACGACCTCGGGGCCGGTGCGGTACTCGCGCTCGACGTCGATGCCGGCGAGCAGCGGCGGAGGACTACTCGTAGCGGAGGACATCCACGGGAGACAGCGCGCCCGCGCGTCGCGCGGGGACGATGGTGGCCAGGAAGGACAGGAGCAGCGTGGCGCTCACGATCAGGATGAAATCGGCGGGCGCCAGCTTCATCGGCAGATAGTCGATCTGATACACGTCGCCCGCGAGCTTGATCACCTTGTAGGTGTTCTGGACCCAGATGATGGCCAGCCCCACGAGGCTGCCGGCGACCGTGCCCACGACGCCGATGGTCATCCCCACCGAGAAGAAGACGGCCGTGATGGACGAGGCGCTGGCGCCGATGGCCTTGAGCACGCCGATCTCCTTGCGCTTCTCGGCCACGAGGAGGACGAGGTGGCCGATGATGGCGAAGGCGGCCACGAGCACGATGATGGTGACGACGACGAACAGCGCGAGCTTCTCGAGCTGCAGCGCGTTGAAGAGGTTGCGGTTCATCTCCATCCAGTCACGCACCCAGTACGGAAAGCCGAGCCGCCCCGCCACCGCGCGGCCGACGCGCTTGGCGTCGAAGGGATCGTCCAGACGCACCTCGACGCCGGTGACACCGGCCAGCCCCGCGAAGTCGCGCGCCGCCGGCAGCGAGAGGTAGGCCAGCGAGGCGTCATACTCGTACATGCCCACCTCGATGGTGCCGACCACGGTGAAGCGGCGCATCTTCGGCACCATGCCCACCGCCGTGAGCGCCCCCTTCGGCGAGATGACGGTCACCGCGTCGCCCGGCACGACGCCGAGCGTGCGCGCCAGCTCGACACCGAGGAGGATCCCCTCGCCGCCCGCCGCCGCCTCCAGCCGGCCGGTGCGCAGCTGCGCCTTGAGGTCGTCGCGCACCACGCGCGAGTCGAAGTCCACCCCGCGCACGAGCCCGCCGTGGGCATCGCCGCCCGCGCTGGTGAAGAGCGCCTGCTGGAGCACGAACGGCGTCGCGGCGCGGACGCCGGGCACGGTGGTGACGCGCGCGACCACGCCGGCGGCGTCGGCCAGGCCCCCGCTCCCCGACTGGAACACGAGGAGGTGCGGGTTGGCCGAGATGATCCGGTCGCGGATGCCGTCCTGAAAGCCGGTCATGACGGCGAGCACGACGATGAGCGCGGCCACGCCGAGGAAGACGCCGCCCACGCCGATCCAGACGAAGAGCGAGAGGTTGGCGCGGCTGCCGCGCGCGGTCAGATAGCGCAGGCCGAGGAACAGCTCGAGCGGTAGTCCGCGCTTCATTTATGCCCCCCCTGGGGGGACGCCGAGCCTCCCTCCGGCCGCAGGTGGGGAAACAGAATCACCTCGCGAATCGAGGGCTGGTTGGCGAACAGCATGGTGAGGCGATCCAGGCCGATCCCCTCCCCCGCCGCCGGCGGCAAGCCGTACTCGAGAGCCCGCACATAGTCTTCGTCCAGCCAGTGAGCCTCGTCGTCGCCGCGCGCCTTCTGCGCGGCCTGCTCGCGGAAGCGTGCGAGCTGGTCGGTCGGGTCGTTGAGCTCGCTGTAGGCGTTGGCCAGCTCGCGGCGGCCGATGAACAGCTCGAAGCGGTCCACGAGCCGCGGCTCCTCGCGCTTCTTCTTCGCCAGCGGCGAGAGCTCGATCGGGTAGTCGACGACGAACGTCGGCTGCACGAGGGTGGGCTCGACCCGCTCGTCGAAGACCTCCTTCCAGACCTCCCACGCCGCGGCGCCCGGCTTCACGGCCACGCCCCTCGCGGCCGCCGCCCGTGCGACGGTCGCCGCGTCGGTGTCGACGGTCACCGCGATCCCGAGAGCCTCGGAGACGCCGGCAAAGAACGGCAGGCGCTTCCACGGCCGCGCCAGATCGATCTCGTGCTCGCCCCACGTCAGGGCGAGCCGGCCGAGGAGCGACTGCGCGAGCTCCGTGAACAGCTCCTCGGTCAGCTCCATCAGGTCCTGATAGTCCGCGTACGCCTGATAGAACTCGAGCGTCGTGAACTCGGGATTGTGCTGCGTGGAGATCCCCTCGTTCCGGAAGTTCCGGTTGATCTCGTACACGCGCTCGAAGCCCCCGACGACCAATCGCTTGAGATAGAGCTCCGGCGCGATCCGGAGGTAGAGGTCCATGTCGAGCGCGTTGTGGTGCGTCTTGAACGGCCGGGCGATGGCGCCGCCGGGGATCGGCTGCATCATCGGTGTCTCGACCTCGAGAAAGCCGCGCGCGTCGAGGAACGCGCGGATCCGCTGGATGAGCCGTGCGCGCAGCACGAAGATCTCGCGGACCTCGGGGTTGACGATCAGGTCGACGTAGCGCTGGCGATAGCGCGTCTCGACATCCTTGAGGCCGTGCCACTTCTCGGGCAGCGGGCGCAGCGACTTGGTCAGGAAGGCGAACGACTTCACGCCCACCGTGAGCTGGCCCGTACGCGTGCGGAACATTCCTCCGGTGACGCCGATGAAGTCGCCGACGTCGAGCTCGCGAAAACGCGCGAAGTCGTCGCCGAGCTCGTCGGCGCGCGCGTAGAGCTGGATGCGGCCGGTGCGGTCCATGAGGTGCCCGAAGGCCGTCTTGCCGTGGTCGCGCATGGCCATCAGTCGGCCCGCGAGGCTGACGGGGCCCAACGCGGTCAGCTCGGCCTCGGCAGCCTTCTCCAGCCGCGTGGTAAGCTCGCCCGCCCAGTGCGTGACCGGGTAGCGGCCGCCGAAGGGATCGATGCCGCGGCCGCGGAGCGCCTCCAGCTTCTCCCCGCGCTGGCGGACCAGGTCGTTCGTGTCGCGCTCCCGCTCGTGTTCGTGCTCGCTCACGCCTTGCCCCGCGCCCACAGGAGATATGCCTTGATGAACTCGTCGAGGTCGCCGTCCATGACCGCCTCGACGTTGCCGATCTCCACGCCCGTACGGTGGTCCTTGATGCGCTGCTCGGGGTGGAACGTGTAGGTGCGGATCTGGCTGCCGAAGGCGATGCCCTTCTTCTCGCCCACGAGCTGCGACAGCTCCTCCTTCTGCTTCGTCGACGCCACCTCGTACAGCCGCGCCTTGAGGATGCGCAGCGCGGTGTCGCGGTTGCGGAGTTGCGAGCGCTCGTTCTGACACGCCACCACGATCCCCGAGGGCAGGTGCGTGATGCGCACGGCGGAGTCCGCCGTGTTCACGCCCTGGCCGCCCGGGCCCGACGAGCGATACACGTCGATGCGCAGCTCGTCCTCGCGGATGGTGACCTCGACGTCGTCGACCTCCGGCGTCAGCGCGACGGAGGCGAACGACGTCTGGCGGCGGCTGGAGGCGTCGAACGGCGAGATCCGGATCAGACGGTGCACGCCCGCCTCGCCCTTCAGATAGCCGTAGGCATAATCGCCGGTGACCTCGATCGTCGCCGACTTGATGCCCGCCTCTTCGCCCGGCAGCAGGTCCACGACCTCTGCCTTGAAGCCCGCGCGCTCACACCAGCGCAGGTACATGCGCATGAGCATCTGCGCCCAGTCCTGCGACTCGGTGCCGCCCGCGCCGGGATGGATGGAAAGGATGGCCGCCTTCGCGTCGTGCGGACCCGACAGCATCACCTTCAGCTCGAACTCGTCGAGCTCGCGCTGCAGCTTGGCGATGCCCTCGCGGATCTCGGCGTCGACGCTGTCGTCGCCCGCCTCGGCCGCCAGCTCGAGCAGCACCGCGAGGTCGGAGGCCTGGCCGCCGAGCTCGGTCACCCGCGCCACCACGCGCGCCAGCTCGCTGCGCTCGCGGATCAGCTCCTGCGCGCGACGGTTGTCGTCCCAGAAGGCGGGCGACGCCATCTCGGCGTCGAGCGCCGCCAGCCGCGCCTCCTTGCCGGGCAGGTCAAAGGTGCCCCCGGAGCTCGTCGACCCGTCCGGTCAGCGCGGCGACGTCGCGCTTGAAGTCGCTCAGCATCTACGCGCTCCCCTCGGCGACGGCGCCGGTCCGGTACCACGCCCCCGCCAGCGCGGCCGTCGTCACCGCCAGCGAGAGCAGCCCGAGCCAGTCGCCGAGCCGCGTGAAGAGTGTCCGGCGGGCGCGCAGCGGGACCTTCTCGGTCATGACGCCGCGCTCGAAGAGCTGCAGGCGGCGCACGATGAAGCCATTGGGCGCGATGAAGGCGGAGACGCCGGTGTTGGCCGCGCGCACGACGCTCACGCGATGCTCCACCGCGCGGAACGGGTACATCGTGAGGTGCTGCTCGGGCCCGCTCGTGCGTCCGAACCATGCGTCGTTCGTCATGTTCACCATCAACCGCGCGCCGTCCCTCACGAATTGCCGGAAGAGATCGGGAAAGATGCCCTCGTAACAGATTACGATACCGAACGGAGCCGGCGGAGCGTTGAAGACCACGGCGTGTGACCCGGCCTCCAGCTGGGAGATGAACTCGGCCCAGCGGCGCACGAACCCGAGCACTCTCGACAGCGGCACGAACTCCCCGAACGGAACGAGCTGAATTTTATCATATCGCCCCACGATCCCCTGATCGGTGATGAGGAACGCGCTGTTGCGGAAGCGCGGGGGGTCGCCGACGGCGTCGATGCTGCCGACGAGCATCGGCACGCCCAGCTCGGCCGAGGCGGTCAGGAAGCGCTCGATCAGCGGTGGGTCGCGCCGGAGGATCGTCGGCGCCGCCGTCTCCGGCCAGACGATCAGGTCGGGATGCTGCTCGGCGACACGCTGCAGCAGCGCGAAGTAGATGCCGAGCGTCTCGCGCGTGTGGCGTGGCTCCCACTTGAGTGGCTGCTCGATCGAGGGCTGGATGAGCGCGACGCGAACGGCCTCCCCGGGTAGCGGCTCGGCGATCCGCACCGTCCCGAACACCAGTGTGGCGACCAGGAGCGCCGCCGCGGCTCCGGTGCCAACCAGCGCCGGGCGCCAGCGCAGCACGACGCAGCCGGCGAGGGCGGCGTTCACGGCGAGCAGCACGAACGACACGGCGTGGACGCCCGCGAGCTCGGCGATCTGGATCACGCGCAGGTGCAGGTACTGCGAGTAGCCGAGCGCGCCCCAGGGGAAGCCGCCGAAGAGGTGGCCGCGCAGCCACTCGGCGGCCACCCAGAGAAACGGCGCCAGCCCCAGCGCCAGCGCGGCCGAGCGGCGCGCCGTCAGCCACGACACCGCCCACGCCACCGCTCCCGTCCAGAACCCGCAGTAGGCGGCGAGCAGGAAGACGGGCCCATAGACGAGCGGCCACGGGATCGCGCTGTAGACCTGGAAGGTGTACTGCAGCCAGCGCAGCAGGACGAGGAAGAAGACCGTTCCCGACGCCCAGCCCCAGAGAAACGCCGTCCGCGGCGTGCGGATGGTCGCGATGGCGAGCAGCGGTGCCAGGGCCAGCCACGGGGTGAACGACCAGTCGGTGCGCGGAAACGCGAGCGCCATCACGAAAGCCGCCGCGAGTAGGATGACCGCATGCAGCGTGACGTCCCGGAATCGCGTCATGTGCCGGCGGCCAGCCGGTCGGCGAGGAAGCGCGGCAGTCCCGCCGCCACGATCTTGTCGCGCGCGGCCTCGACGTCATACGCCACGCGGCGCAGCTCCACGCGCCCCGCCGCCACGTCCCACACACCGTAGGCGGCGCGCGGGTCGCGGTCGCGCGGCTGCCCGACGCTGCCCACGTTGACGATGTAGCGGCGGCCGGCCTCGGCGCTCACGACGTGGGGCCGCGGCTCGAAGTCGGGTCCCGACGAGCCGAGCGACCATGCGCCCGGCACGTGCGAGTGACCGACGAAGCACCAGCGCGTCGCGAAGTGCGCGAAGGCCGCCCAGCCGTCGTCGGGGGTGACGAGGTACTCCCACTCGTCGGGCGACTCGGGGGAGGCGTGAACGAGCGTGGCGTCCTCCACTTCGTGCGTGAGGGGCAGCGCGCTCAGCCATGCGCGGTGCTCGTCGTCGAGCCGCTCGCGCGTCCATTCGGCGGCGGCGCGCGCCCAGCCGTTGAACCACTCGAGATCGAGCAGCCCGGCCACGCCGTGCTCGTGGTTACCGGCGACGATGGCGCGCGCACGGCGGTCCAGCAGCTCGACGCACGCCACGGGATCGGCGCCGTAGCCGACGCTGTCGCCGAGGCAGAGCACGCCGTCGGCGCGGGGCGCGGCGTCGGCGAGCACGGCGCGCAGCGCCTCCAGGTTGCCGTGGACGTCCGACAGGATGGCGTACCTCACGGGCGGCGCGTGCTCAGGCCGGACGCAGCTCCCGGTGGATGCGGTCGAGCACGCCGTTGATGAAGCGGCTCGACTCCGCCGTGCCGAACTTCTTGGCGATCTCGATGGCCTCGTTGATGGCGACCTTGCCCGGCACCGCGGGCTCGCAGAGCAGCTCGTAGACGGCCATCCTCAATATATTGCGGTCGACCACGGCCATGCGCTCGAGGTCCCAGTGCTCCGCGCACTCGGCGATGATCGCGTCGATCTTCGGCTGCTGCGCCTTGGCGCCGCGCACCAGCGAGCCCGCGAAGGCGCGCGCCTCGCCGTCCACCGGATGCCGATCCCAGAACTCGTCCTCGAACGGCGTGGGATCGTCGGCGCCCGTCTGGTCGAGCTGGTAGAGGAACTGGAGCGCGACCTCCCTGGCCTTGCGCCGTTTTCCCATATATTTACCGCCGGGCCCTTTTCGCCGGGCCCCGGGGGCGCGGCGGTCGGGCATCGATCGGGCGAGGTCGCGCCGTCGGCGCATGGCGCTGTGCGAACTCCGCCATCTCGAGCGCCGCGTCGGCCGCTTCCTGGCCGCGGTTGCCGACGTCGCCGCCCGCGCGCTCCCAGGCCTGCGCTTCCGTGAGGGCGGTGACGACGCCAAAGGTCGTGGGCACGCCGGTGTCGAGGCCGACCCGCTGGATGCCCGCCGCGGCCTGGCCCGCCACGAAGTCGAAGTGCGGAGTCTGGCCGCGGATGACGCACCCGACGCAGATGATGGCGGCGAAGCGCCGCGTGCGCGCCAGGTGCAGCGCGGCCTGTGGCAGCTCGAAGGCGCCGGGCACCCAGTGCACCTCGAGATCCTTCTCGGCGACGCCGGCCGCGTCGAGGGCGTGCAGCGCGCCGTCGAGCAGGCGCTTGGTGATCGACTCGTTGAAGCGGCCGGCGACGACGGCAAATCTGAGACCCGGGCGCGAGCGCGCCCGCCGGTGGGATGACGGCGCGCGGCCGGCCATGTCAGTTTGTGGGGGCCATGTCGGGGCCCCCACTCAATCCGGCAGCGAGGACAGGAGGTGGCCCAGCTTGTCCCGCTTGGTGCTCAGGTACTTGCGATTCTCGGGGTTCGCCGCCACCTCGACCGGCAGGCGCTCGACCACCGTGAGGCCGTACCCCTCGAGGCCGGCACGCTTGGCCGGATTGTTCGTGAGCAGGCGCAGGTTCTTCAGGCCCAGGTCCACGAGGATCTGCGCGCCGATGCCATAGTCGCGAAGATCGGCCTTGAAGCCGAGGGCCGCGTTGGCCTCCACCGTGTCCATCCCGAGATCTTGCAGCCCGTAGGCGCGGATCTTGTTGTGCAACCCGATCCCCCGTCCCTCCTGGCGCAGATAGACGACGACGCCCTTCCCTTCTTTCTGGATCATCGCCAAGGCCATGTTGAGCTGCGGGCCACAGTCGCAGCGCAGCGAGTGGAAGACGTCGCCGGTGAGGCACTCGGAGTGCATGCGGACGAGAACCGGGTCGTCGCCCGACACCTGGCCCATGACGATCGCGAAGTGGACGCGGCTGTACACCGTCGCCTCGTAGGCGATCGCGGTGAACTCCCCGTAGTCCGTGGGCAGCCGTGTGGTCGCGAGCCGCTTCACCAGCTTTTCCTTCTGGGTGCGGTATTCGATGAGGTCCTTGATGGTGATGAGCTTGAGCGCGTGCCGCCGCGCGAGCTCGGTCAGCTGTGGCAGGCGCGCCATTCCGCCCGACTCGTCGAGCACCTCGCAGATCACGCCAGCCGGATAGCACCCCGCCATCCGCGCGAGATCCACCGCCGCCTCCGTGTGGCCGGCCCGGCGCAGGACGCCGCCCTCCATTGCTCGCAGCGGAAACATGTGACCCGGCGTGACGAGGTCGCCGGCGGACATCTGCGGATCGACCAGGGCGCGGATGGTGACGGCCCGATCGTGGGCGGAAATGCCGGTGGTGATGCCGCGCCGCGCGTCCACACTGATCGTGAAGGCGGTGCCCATCGGGGCCGTGTTCTCGGCCACCATCATGCCGAGCTTCAGCTCGTCCAGGCGCTCGCCGAGCATGGGCACGCACATGAGCCCGCGTGCGTGCGTCACCATGAAGTTGACGGCCTCGGGCGTGATCTTGTCCGCGGCCATGACGAGGTCGCCCTCGTTCTCGCGATCCTCGTCGTCCACGACGACCAGGACCCGGCCCTGCCGGATCTCCTCGAGCGCCTCCTCGATGGTCGCGAAGCCGCTCATCATGCCCCTTTCACCGCGAGCGACCGCTGCACGTACTTGCCGATCACGTCCGTCTCGATGTTGACCGCCTGCCCCGCCGCCAGCCGGCCCAGCGTCGTGACGGCCAGCGTGTGCGGGATCAGCATCACCTCGAAGGCGGCGTCGTCGAGCGACGCCACCGTCAGGCTCACGCCGTCCACGGCCACCGAGCCCTGGAGGACCAGCAACGGCGCCAGTCCCCGGTCGCGGAGGGCGATCCTCACCCGTGCCGTCGATTCTACACGGCTCACCGCCTCCACCGCGCCGGTCCCGTCCACGTGCCCGAGGACGAGGTGGCCCCCGAGCGAGCCGCCGAACCGCAGCGGCCGCTCGAGATTCACGGCCCCGCCCGGGCGCAGCGCGCCGAGCGACGTCCGGGCGAGCGTCTCCGGCCCCATCTCGAACGCGAGACCGTCGTGGGCGCGGGCGACGACGGTGAGGCACACGCCGCTCACGGCGACGCTGGCGCCGAGGTCGCTGCCCTCGAGCGTGAGAGCGGCGGACACCTCGAGGCGCGCCACGTCGCCCTTTCGCGCCACGGCGCGCACCGTGCCGATCTCCTCGATGATGCCGGTGAACATTCTTACTTATTTGCCGCCGGGGCGGCTGCGCAGAGCTCCGCCGCCGCGGCGGTCGGGCGAAGCGTGGTCGGCGGCGACATCGGCTCCGCCGCCCCGGCGGTCGGGCGGGCAGCCGTTGGCGTCACGGAGCACGTCGGCTTCGATGAGCAGGTCGTCGCCCACCGCGCGCGCGGTCATCGATCCCAGACGGATCGCCGACTTCAAATCGCGCCCGGCGCCGCCGACGACCGCCGGCGCCGTCCGTCCGCCGAGCAGCAGCGGCGCGACGAAGAGCGTCACGCGATCCACCACGCCCGCCTCGAGGAACGACGCGTGGACCTCGCCGCCGCCCTCGACGAGCACGGCGCGAACCTCCCGCTCGAACAGCGCCGCCAGCACGGCGTCGACGGCGACGCGGCCCTCGCGGACCGGGAACGGGACGACGACGGCACCCGCCGACTGCAGCGCCGCGACGCGCGCGGCGGGCGCCGTCTCGCCGACGGCGATCAGCGCGCGCGACGGCGTGGCCGCGGCGATCACCTGGGCGCGGACGGGCGTCCGCGCATCGGTGTCGAGCACGACGCGCCAGGGCTCGCGCGGCCACGGCCGGCCCAGGCGCACGGTCAGCGCAGGATCGTCACGCAGGACCGTGGTGACGCCGGCGACGATCGCGTCGACCTCGCTGCGCTGTCGGTGCGCCTCGGCACGCGCCGCCTCGCCGGTGATCCAGCGCGCGGCGCCGTGCACGTCGGCGATCTTGCCGTCGGCCGTCATGCCGGCCTTGAGCGTCACGTGGGGCCGGCGCTCGCGCATGGCGGTGAAAAAGACGCGGTTCTGCGCGGCCGCCTCTCCCTCGAGCACGCCGGTCACGACCGCCACGCCCTTGTCGCGAAGCGCCACCGCGCCGCCGCCGGACACGAACGGGTTGGGATCCGCCGCCGCGGCCACCACGCGCGTGATGCCGGCCGCGAAGATGGCCGGCACGCACGGCGGCGTGCGGCCGGCGTGGTTGCACGGCTCGAGGGTCACGTAGAGGGTGGCGCCGCGCGCCCGGGCCCCCGCGGCTTCGAGCGCGACGATCTCGGCGTGCGGCCCGCCCGCGCGCTCGTGGAAGCCCTCACCCACGATCTCCCCGTTGTGCGCGACGACGGCGCCGACCAGCGGGTTGGGCGACGTCAGCCCGCGCCCGCGCTCGGCCAGCTCGAGCGCGCGCCGCATGAGCGCCTCGGGCGTCACGGAGCCGCTCCGGGGGCAGGCACCAGGGCATCGACGAAGGCCTCGGCGTCGAAGGCCTTGAGATCCTCGACGCGCTCGCCCACCCCGACCAGCTTGATGGGCAGCTTCAGCTCGCGGACGATGCGGACCACGATGCCGCCCTTGGCGGTGCCGTCGAGCTTCGTCAGGCATACGCCGCTCAGACCGATCGTCTCGTGGAACATCTGCGCCTGCGCGAAGCCGTTCTGACCCGTCGGCGCGTCGAGCACCATGAGCGACTCGTGTGGGCCGCCGGGACACTGGCGCTCGATCACGCGCTTGAGCTTGGCCAGCTCATCCATGAGGTTGGTCTTGGTGTGCAGCCGTCCCGCCGTGTCCACGATGAGCACATCGGCCTGACGCGCGAGCGCCGCCTTGACCGCGTCGAAGACGACGGCCGCCGGATCGGAGCCCGCGGCCTGGCGAATGACGTCCACGCCGATGCGCCCGCCCCACGTCTCGAGCTGCTCGATCGCCGCCGCGCGGAAGGTGTCCGCCGCCGCGAGCAGTACCTGCCGGCCGTCGCCCTTCAGGGAGGCGGCGAGCTTGGCGGCGGTGGTCGTCTTCCCCGCGCCGTTGACGCCGAGCATGAGCACGACGCTCGGCCGCGCGTCGAGGTTGAGCGGCTGGGCGGCGGGCTTGAGCGCGTCCACCAGGAAGCGGCGGAAGAGTGGCCGGAGCTGATCGGCGCGCGTCACCGTCCCGAACATGACCTCCTCGCGCGCGCGGTTGGTGAAGTCGGCGGCGATCGCCGCGCCCAGGTCGGCGGCGATCAGTAGCTCCTCGAGCTCCTCGTAGAGCGTGTCGTCGATCGGACGGTCGGGCTCGAGGACCGTCGCCAGACCGGTGGAGAGATATTCCTGGGATCGCTTGAGGCCGTCGCGCAGGCGCTCCTTGAGCCCGGAAAAGAGAGACATCGCGCGCTCAGTGTAGCCTGTCGCATTGCATAAAAGAGATGGGGGCCACGAAATGGCCGCAAGCCCCCATCCGCTATTGAGGGGGCAGGACGATGCGGCTGATGACGGCGCCGCTCGGACCGAGCGGCGGCAGAGTCCGCCCGTTCAGCTCCAGCGATACCCCACCGGCATTGCCGAGCGTGAGCACGAACGGCCGGTTCGAGACCCACTCGCGGATCTGACCCGCGGGCACCGTCTCCTCGGTGCTGCTGCCGTCCTCGGTGCGCACGCGGATCCAGGTCGGCTCCGACACGCGCGCGACCAGGCGATACGGTGAGGCCACGCCACCGGTCGCCGCCTGCACGTTGGGAAGCCAGGGCGGCGGTGCCGCGGCGCGCGAGGCTTCGGCCGTGACGGCGACACCCGCGGTGGCCGGCGCCGAGGTGGTCCCGGACGTGGCCGGACCCGGCGTGGCGGCCGGCCCGGGCGGCGTGCTCGACGCCGGCTCGGGCGTCGGCCGCGACGCGGGCGCGCTCGCCGCGGTCTCCGACGGCGCCGGGTCGGGCGTGCGCCGCTCCACCCGCTCCTCCCGCGCCGGCTGGGTCATCAGCGCCACGGCAAACAACGCCATGCCGAGGATCACCAGCAGCACGAAGCTCACGAGGACGGCGCTGCGGCTCCGCGCCTCGCTCTCGGTCGTCGTCGCAGGCGTGGACGGGGGGGCGGCCGGACGCGGCGGCGCCGGCACGCCACCCTCGCGGCCGTCGTAGCGCGCGAGGGCCTCGTCGGGGGACTCGCCGAGGGCCTGGCAGTAGGCGCGGATGAAGCCGCGCGTGAACACCGGCGCGGGAAGTGCGGATTGGCGGTCGGACTCGAGGGCTTCGAGGTAGCTGGACGCAACGCGAGTGATCCGAGAAATCTCCTCGAGCGAGATTCCGCGGCGGTCACGCAGCTCGCGGAGGTAGTCGCCGACGGAGGCCATACTGCGAAGCGAGTCTAGCCTATCCGACCGGGGTTTTCACCTTACCCGGCGTGCGCGCTGGCCGCGGCGAGGTTCACGGAGACGAGCTTGGAGAGGCCCGGCTCCTCCATCGTGACGCCGTAGAGGATGTCGGCCGCCTCCATCGTCTTGCGGTTGTGCGTGATGACGAGGAACTGGGTCTGGCTCGTCAGCTCGCGCAGCACGCGCAGGAAGCGATGGATGTTCGCGTCGTCGAGCGGCGCGTCCACCTCGTCGAGCACGCAGAACGGGCTCGGCCGGTAATAGAAGATGGCGAAGAGCAGGGCCAACCCCGTCAGGGCGCGCTCGCCACCGGACATCAGCGACACCGCCTGCAGGCGCTTGCCGCGCGGCTGCGCCATCAGCTCCACGCCCGTGTCGAGGGGGTCGCCGCCCTCTTCCGCCTCGACCAGTCGCAGCTCGGCGCGCCCGCCCTCGAAGAGGCGCTGGAAGATCTCACCGAAGTGGCGGTTGATCTCCTCGAACGCCTGGGCGAACCGGTCCTGCGCCGTGCGGGTCATGCCGCGCAGCGCCTTTTCCAGGTCCTTGATCGACGCCATCAGGTCGTCGTACTGGGTCCGGAGGAACGTGAGGCGCTCGTCGAGCTCGCGGTACTCCTCGTCGGCCACGAGGTTGACGGCGCCGATGGCGGCCAGCTTGGCGTCGAGCTCGCTGACGCGCTCGCCGGCGGCGGCGAGATCACGCGCCGGATCGTGCAGCGCCAGCAGCGCCGCCGCGTCGATGCCGTAGGTGCGCCACGCCTCCTGTCCGAGCTCCTCCCGGCGCACGCGGCCCTCCGTCGCCCGCAGCTCGATGTCGTGGATGGCGGCGACCGCGCGCGACAGCTCGCCCTGCCCGCCGCGCAAATCACCCTCGATCGCCGTCAGCTCGTCGAGCAGCGTTTGGTGGCGCTGGCCGGCGCCGCGCGCCTCCTCCTCGAGCCGGTCGCGCTCGAGCGCCACGTCGCGCGCGCTCGCGTCCGTGCGCTCCCGTTCCTCGCTCAGCCACTGGCGTCGCTCGCCGAGCTGGGCCTGCCGTTGCTGCGCCTGTCCCACGCGCTCGGTGACGTCGGCCTCCATCTCGTCCAGCCGCGCCAGCTCGCGGGTCAGCGCGTCCGCGCGCTCGGCCACGGAGGCCACGTCCACGCGGCATGCGCTCAGCTCGGCGACCAGCTGGGTCTCGCGCGCCTGCGCGGTCTCGATGGTGGCGCGGGCGGTGGCCATGGCGGCCTCCTGCCGTGCTTCGGCCTCGCGCGCCGCCTCCACGTGCTGCTCGAGCTGCGCCAGCAGGGCCGCCGTCTCCTGCGCTTCCGTCTCTACCTGGTGGAGCTCGCT